>JAZRFL010000094.1:0-9355 GCA_045661365.1 Acutalibacteraceae bacterium
GGATTCCCCCGCACTACAAAAATAAAGGAGGACAACATCATGTCACAACAAAAACAAATCGACAGCCAAACCCAAACCATTCGCCTGCCTTTGGATCGCAATCACAAAGAGGACGTTTTTGTGGCGGTGAACGGGCAAACCTATTTGATCCAACGAGGACAAGAGGTGACCGTACCCGTAGCGGTGGTACAGGTGCTGAAAAACAAAGAAGCCATGCTGCAGACCGCCCTAAATTACGAGCAGGCGGTTGCCGCCAAGCAATAGAGGTGGGACTATGACGGTAGCAGAAGCGTTGCAACGGTTAGATACCTTGCATCCCAACCACTATACCAAGGCGGAAAAACTGGTGTGGCTCAATCGTATGGAATACCAATTGCTTACCGAATTGCTCATGCCTTTGGGACTTATGAACCAATTTACCCCATATACCGAACAGACGTCGGACGACACGCTTTTGCTGGCACCCGCGCCTTTCGACGGGATGTATGATCATTGGCTGGAGTCCCAACTGTTTTACGTGCTCCGCGATTTTCACGCTTACAATCGTGCGGTGGATTTGTATAACCGATGGTATGCTCAGTATATTCGGTACGTTTTGCGGGAGTCCAAACTGCGGGTCAGCCGATTGTCGGTGCTGTCATGAGGAGGGAAGCGCTATGGTATTACCCAAATTGACTCCCTCGGCGGTTACCGAGCAAACCGTAACACGGTTTGGGGGATACGATCATAGGGAATCGATCGCTGAAGGGGATTTTTATGATATGCAAAATTTGTCGCCCTGCCGGTTTCCCTGTCTGTCACCGCGTCCGCCTCGGTCACAGGTGTTTCTCACGCCGTCGTTTGTGGGAAAAAATCTCATTGGCAAAAATCGGCTGTGGTACACCTGGGGTAATCAGTTGCAAGGGTTCGACCCCGTGAGCAAAGACACGTGGTATATTCACGAGGCACAACCCGGTGGGTTGTTGGTGTCTTTTGGGGCGATGTTGGTGGACATGGAGCATTGCCGTTGGTGGTCGACGGTACCCAATGCATCGGGTGCGTTTGACCAAGGGGATTTTGGCTATGACTGCCAAGGCTCTGCCAAGGGATTTAGCGCCTATATTTGTGAAAAAGACGGTACCCCCATAGAAGGGGTTACGGTGGGTACTCAACCGCCCGAAACCCCCGTAGACCGCGACCTGTGGTTGGACGTGGGGGGAGAAAAAGCGGTGTTGTACCAATACTTTTTGCTGAATGAGGGATGGTTTCCCGCCGAGTATTGGGTACGGGTGTCGGCTCCTATGGACGATTGCCCTGCGGTGGCGGGGGACGTGGTAGAAGCCACCTTTCCTACCGTAAGTGTGTCGGGAGGAAAAACAGCGGGACTGATTTTGTCCGACGACCAATTGGCAACCGTAACAGCGGTGGGAGAAAATCCCAACGGCAATCCTTATTTGGTACTGGCCTGTTCCATGGCGGGGACCTCCGGCTTTTCGATTGCCCAAGACGGTACGGTGCGGTTGGAGGAAACGGTAGGGGGAGCGGTTACCCTAAAAGACGACACCTATCGCATTGCCAATCCCATTCCCATCATGGACTTTGTGTTTGAAGGGGGCAACCGCTTGTGGGGGTGCCGTTACGGAGTTGACCGCAAGGGGAATTTTGTCAACGAAATCTATGCTTCTGCCCTGGGCTCTTTTCGGGTGTGGCACAAGTTTGACGGGGTGGCAAGCGACAGTTACCGTGTGTCTTGCGGCACCGACGGCCCGTTTACCGGCGGCATTTGTTTCGAGGGAAATCCCTTGTTTTTTAAAGAACAATGGTTGCACAAGGTGTACGGCACCTTTCCTTTTCAGGTGACACCGATTGCCTGCCAAGGGGTAAAGTTGGGCAGCCATAACTCGTTGGCGGTGGTGGGCAACGTGCTGTATTACCACGGCAGAGAGGGACTTTGCGCCTTTACCGGTAGTTTGCCCACTTTGATCAAACTGCCCTTTGGTGAAAAAAACTATCATAGCGTGCGTGCCGCGGCTACCGCCGATCGGTATTATTTTTTGGCACAAACGGCAGGCGAAAACCATTTGTTTGTTTACCATACGGGACACGGCTTGCTGTATAAAGAGGATGCCGAAGGCTTAGAGGAACTGTGTTCCTTTGGCGGCGAGGTCTATGCTTTGGCGTCGGTGGTGACGGCGGGGCAATATCAGCGGGGCATTTTGTGCCTGACCTCTTCGACCGTGGGAACCCCTTTGGAAGACAAGGTGTCTTGGTGGGGACAAAGCGGCAAGCTGACCTTGGCCATGCCGGGACACAAATACGTGACCGAGCTGGAATTGCGACTTTCCTTGGCGGCGGGAGCGAAGCTGCAGGTGTGGATACGGTACGACGAAGGCGAATTTCAAAAGCTCTATGAACTAAACGGGCCGTTGAGTGACACCGCCCCCCTGCCCATACGGGTTAAGCGGTGCGACACCGCTACCCTGCGGTTGGCAGGACAAGGACAAGCCACCGTGTACAGCCTGACCAAACGAATGGAACGGGAGGGGTAGCATGGCAATTTCGTTGACCGTTCCCAAACCCGATCCTCATGGGACGGTTTCGTCCGAGGACGTGTGGCAATTGGCACAAGCCATGGAGCGACTGATCTTTTTGGTGGAGCATGACTTGAACCGATTGCAACAACAAATCAAAGAAATAAAGGAGGGGAGACCCCTTGGCAAATAATACGGCAGATCATGAAAAAAAGAAAAAACAAGCCGAACAAGAGGCGCAACGCGCCTATGATCAATTGGCGGCAAACAGCGGCATTTCTTCTGACACAGAGGAGGCAATGCAAGCCTATAAAAACCGACAACCCTTTGCTTACGACCCTGCCAACGATGGGTTGTATGCCGGGTACGAGCGGGTGTATGAAAAGCAGGGTAAGCAAGCCATGGACGACACCGCCGCCCGCGCCGCCGAGTTGAGCGGCGGCTATGCCAACTCCTATGGGGTGAGTGCAGGGAGCAAGGCGTACGAAACCAAGCTGGATCAATTGGCACAGGTCATACCCGAACTGTACCAAATTGCGCAGGAGCGATACGACCGACAAAATCAGCAGTTGTTGCAAGAAATTGAACTGCTGACAAACAGGGACAACGAAGCCTATCGTCGGCTGGGCGAGGTGGCAGACCGTGCCGACCGACGATTGCAGGCAATATACGAGCAATATGCCGACCAGCGAGATTTTGACTACCAATTGGGCAGAGATGCCACCGCCGACCGTCAATGGCAACAACAATTTGACCATGAAAAAGCGGTGGATTACCAAACACAACAGCTGGCAAGTGAGCGATTGGCTCATGAAAAAGCCATGGACAAGGCGCAACTGGACCGATGGACGGTAAAAGATACCCAAACGTTGGAGGAAATCATTAACACCTACTTCCCCTTAGACGACGGGTTGCTGACCACCAAAGAACAAAATCAGCAGTTGCAAGATTTGTTGGATCATTTTGGGTTCACCCAAGACACCGATCTGGGTCGATCGATTTATCAAAAATATCGGTATACCGGCAACTAATGCCGCATCATAACAAGCCCTTGGGCGGCAACCCAACACTTCGCAGTTGTTTTTTTTCGGGTCGTGGGTCCGCCCAAGGGTCTAACTACAGGAGGAACTATGTTAATACAAGCAGAATGGCTGATTACCGCAGGCAGTTTATTGGGACTTTTTGGGTCTTGCGTGGCGGTAATGGTGAAAATCCATAAATGGTATTTAAAGCAAGAAGAACAAACCCGCCAAATCGAGCGGTTACAACACAAACACACCACCGACGTAGGTCGGTTAAATCAAGAAAATCAGTTGATCATAGTCGCTTTGTCGGCTTGTTTGGACGGATTGATGCAATTGGGCGCCAACCATTCGGTGCCCCATGCCAAACGGCAATTAGACGACCACCTGAACCGTCAGGCGCATAACTTGGAGTGATGTTATGAATATAACGCAAACCTATATTACAAAAAACGATTGCTTCCAAGCAGGACGTACCATAGTACCCAAGGGGATCATGGTGCATTCCACCGCCACACCCGGTATCATGGCGGAAGCGTGGTACAATCGCTGGAACAAACCGAATATTGAAAAGGCGGTGCACGCCTTTGTAGATGACCGTATGGTGTGCCAACATCTGCCTTGGAATCACCGTGCGTGGCATGCGGGGGACTCCGCCAACAACACCCATATTGCCTTTGAACTGTGCGAGCCTGCCGATTGGCAGACCGATCGGGCGTATTTTGCCGCCTGTTACCAAAACGGCGTACAGCTTGCCGCTTATTTGTGTAAGCAATACGCCCTAAAGCCGAAGGATATTGTCAGCCACAAAGAGGGGTATGGCTTGGGCATTGCTTCCAACCATGGCGATCCCGAGCATTGGTGGCGGCATTTTGGATACACCATGGAACAGTTTCGCCGTGACGTGGCGGCGGTGTTGGCGGGTCAGTCGGTTACGGTTGCCGTAACGGTCACGCCTCCTACTTTACAAGCAGGGGACAAGGGCGAGTCGGTGAAGGTCTTGCAACAACAGCTCAACGAGATGCGTAAGCGGTTGGCGCTGGATTTTGACCCGTTGCTCACAGACGGCATTTTCGGCGCTAACACCCGCCAAGGGGTACTTGCTTTTCAAGCCGCCCGCAAGCTTGCGGCCGATGGAATCGTCGGTGTGCTGACCCATGCCGCTTTGGCGGTGGCGTACGGTGACCTGAACCGTGACGGGCAGGTGCCCGCCGCCGATGCTTTGACCGTACTGCAGCACTCGGTGGGCAAGGTTCGGTTGACCGCCGACCAAATAACGGCGGGTGATTTAAACGCAGACGGCAAGGTGAACGCTGCCGATGCCGCCGAAATTTTGAAACGTACGGTGGGAAAGTAGGTGAATCGGCTTGGCACTTTTACAAGACTATATGGTTGCGGTAACGGTGGGAATCTGCCTGTGCGTGGGGTACGTGATCAAGCATTTGATCCCCTCGGACAAGGTCAATCGATGGATCCCCCTTGTTGTGACTTTGGTGGGCGCAACGGTCAATTTATGGACAAACGGCTGGTATATGACCCCTGCGGTTTTGCTGGAGGGTATGGTTTCGGGGTTGGCTTCGACCGGTATGTACGAGAGTTTGCGACCAAGAAAATAATCGAAAAAAGTGCTCCCAAACAGTAAAAAAAACTTGAAATAGTCAAAAAAGTATGATATATTTACGATGGTTTGTTTTTTTGTGGGAGCACTTGCCATTTTCGGAGTTTTGTGCTATATTACACGTCTACGCCTATAACTACGAATCTCGCAACGTCTCATTTGCGGGATTTTTGTTTTTTATCATTTTCAAAAGGGGGTATTTTCTATATGAAACGAATCCTTTCCTTTGTTCTTTCTTTTGTACTTGTGGTCACCGCTGTGACCTGTTTTAAAAATAATCTTTTTGTGCAAATTGTGCAAGCGGCAAACCCGGGTGAAAGTGTAACCAGCAATGGCTACACCTATATTCAAGAACCGCCTTATATGCACTATGACTCCACCGACCCCAACCAAATGCAGCTTTTTTCTACCGCCCGGATTACAAACTATGCGGCATCCGGTACCGACTATCACCACCTGACAGGGGCAGCCGCCTCTGCCGGAGAATTTGGCGGAACGGGGAATATCGGGGGCAGCTTTCTTTTTGAAAGCGGTGCAGGCAACACGTCAAACTGTAATTACAGTGTGATAAAAACCACTTCCGACTCCCAGGCAAACGGGAATGCTGCCACTGCCTCCGAAACGACGTTTATGAATAACTGGGGCATTACCCGTATGGCGCGGTTCCAGACCACCGCAAAAGCGGGCATTGCGGAAGCTTCGGGTACCTGCTATTACTTTAACCTGATTTACCAATTTGACAGGAACGTTGACATTTCCAACATGACCCATTTGTATTTGGATTTTTGGGTTTCCGATACTTATACCAAAGGCACAGACGGTAAGCTGAACGTTGCGTTGTGGGACGATGCCTATAACTCCAAGTTGGATGGTTTTGAGTTTAATATTGATTTTTCCAAATTGCAGTTGGATGATGGCAATCCCTGTACCGGTCACCGATATTATTTGGACCTGCGGGATTTTGCCCAAACCAACACCCAATACGGTACCACCATTAACCTGAACAGCATTAACGGGGTTACCTTGCGGTATACGTCTTCCTCTTCCAGCACTCAATATACCAGCACCGGTAAATCCCCCACGATTTACGTTGGTAAAATGATTGCTTTTCGCCGTACCGACAACCTGCAATTGGGGTATAGTTTTAGCGATAGTGGCAAAGACCCCAACCAAGGGTTTATGTATGCCTTGACCGGCTACCAACGGTATAATGACGATATTGTGGTGCATTATCCGTTGTGGATTGGCAAATCCAGTAACGGCGGCGTTGTTGGGTTGCCGGTAGGGGACAAAACCAACACGGGGGTGGACTATCATGTCGGCGGCTTTGACCTTGCCTCCTGGCGATGGCGAAGGAATAATATGTCTGCTACAGGCTCCACGATAGAGCTGAAATCCTTTCCTACTAACTACACTTATTCCACCGGCGGTGGTAACCAAGGCTTGGCTGTAACCCGTAACAATACAAAATATATTACCGCTCACGGCCAAAAGGCGTATACGGTTAGTTAGGAGGGTCAGAATATGAAAAAAACATTTTTTCGTCGTTCCAAGCTTCTGATTGTAACCGCCTTGTTGGTGGCAATGCTTTCGGTCTCTTTTGTGGGGGAAACAGGCGCTTGGCTTAAGCATACCTCCAGCGCCGACAGCACCACTATGACCAAGTTTACCAACAACACCCTTACCCTAAGCGGTACTTGGCCCAAAATCACCGTAAAAAACAACAGCAATATCCCTATGTACGTTCGGGTGTTTGTGGCAGTAAATTATATTAACGACCAAGCCAAGAACTGGAACAATAGTGAACAATGGCGACTGTATTGGGCGCAAGCCCCCAGTGAGTCGGCAACCACCCAACCCGACGGCATTTCTGCTGTTGCCGACTATAGTCTTACCGTTGCTTCGGACTGGAAACGGCAAGACGTTACCGAAACCGTTGGCGGTAAAAGCGTAAAATATATGGTGTTTTATTATACACCGGTTTTGGCGGCAGGTGCTACGACTTCTGCCATGTTCACCAAGTTTGCGGCCACCAGCTCAGAAAAAACCAAATCCATAACGGTTCATAGCACGCCTTTGACCTTTACTATGACCGCCGAATTGTTTGCAGACGGTATTCAAGCCGAACGTTCTGCCCATTTTTCCGGTACGACCAACACTGCGGTGTATAAAGCTTGGGGTGTTACCCCTGCTTCGGTTGGCGGCGCACTTTCCACCTTCCCCACGGCTGATGCTTTTAAGAACCCGTAAACAACTACAACAAAACCCGTTTGGCATCGCCCAAGCGGGTTTTTTGTTAGCCAAATCAAAGCGACTTGACCACGATCTATGAAGGTAGATACAAGTATAGAATCCACAAAAAAAAATAGCGGTTTTTTTGGTGAAAAAACTTGCAGTTTTCGGGATTTTGTGTTATATTATAAAATACACTTATAACTACGAATCTCACAATGTCCTGCTTGTGGGGTTTTTTTGTTTTTTCAGATCGAAAAAAGGAGGTATTTTCTAGCGATGAAACGAATCCTTTCCTTTGTGCTTTCCCTTGTGCTGGTGGTCACCGCCGTGACCTGTTTTAAAAGCGATCTTTTTGTGCAAAACGTACAGGCTTACCCCGGACAGGTGGTCAATGGCGTTTATGAAGAATTGGGCTTCCGTGAATACGATGCCACCGACCCCAACAGTATGTTGCTGTATGACACCCGCCATATCAGCGGTTGGGCAGGCTCTACCGAGTGGCATTTCCCCGGTACGGGGACCAGCCGTGAAGCCCCCGGTGCGGGTACCGGCAACAACGGCAACTTTTATTTTAACTATGGTGACACAAGCGCTACGGTGCCATCCAGCAGTTTTACCGTACCTGCCATTAACGTGACTCCCGGTCACACCCCGACCGCCGACCAAACGTCGATGATGAATGCTTGGAAGACCAATAAAATGTTGGGCATTTGGAATCCCGATAAAAACGAGGTATCAACCGGCGGTTCTTGGCATTATTGGTACGATTTTCAGGTGTTTTTCAACACCTCTTATGATTTGCGTAAATTCACCCACGTCTATTTTGAGTTTTGGTTAGAAGGCAACTATACCAAAGGTACCCCCGGTCAGTTGAACGTGGCTTTTTGGACTTCGGGCGTTAGCTCAGTAGACGGCTTTGAGTATGATATTGATTTTACCAAACTAAAATCCGATGCCAACGGTAAGATCAACACCGGTCATATTATGCGGTTGGATCTTCGGGCGCATTCCGACACCGTTTCCAACGGTGGTACCCATAAACTCTCGTCAATTGGTGGCATGACCATTCGCTACATGAGCCCCACCGCCAACATCGGCAGTTATGCCAATGGATCTCCTCACATTTATTTTACCAAAGCCATTGCCTACACCGAAATCGACAACTATCAGCCCAATATTGTGTTTTCCAATGGTTCGGGAAGTGCCTATACCAGTTATACCGACCAAAATGCCTTGGTAGCCTTTGCCGGTCAAAGTCGTTGGAATACCAGCACCATTATTACCATTCCCGGTTGGGTTAGTATACGCCAACCGTTTATTATCGGCATGGACTACGGCGCTACCAGCGGTAGTACCTCTTATGGGTGGAACGCGTTGGACCGAATAAGTTGGCGGTACAAGCGCAACTTGGACTCCACTAATGAAACCACCGACCATTTCTTTAAATTTCCCAATGATCCCAACGCCGGCGGCGGTGGTGCCGGTTCGCAGCAATTTGACCGTAAAAACAATAAGTATATTACTTCTCACACAAAGTATACCAAAGTATTTACCTAAGGAGGAGGGCATGAATATGAACAAAAAACGATTTCACCGCTCCAAGCTCCTGATTGTAACCGCCTTGTTGGTGGCAATGCTTTCGGTCTCTTTTGTGGGGGAAACCGGTGCATGGCTGAAGCATACCTCAAGCGCCGACAGTACCACCATGACCAAGGTTACCAATACCACTTTGACCATTGGGGGAACTTGGCCTAAACTTACCATAACCAACAACAGCAATATTCCCATGTACGTGCGGGCGGCCTTTTGCGTGAACTACGTCAATGACACCGCCAGCAACTGGAATAGCGGCTCTTCTTGGACACAAGGTCGGTTGTATTTGGCACGTGTGCCCAAAAGCGCCGCTTATACCAATGACGACGGTACCTCCCAATCGGCAGAATACAGCTATACCGTAGGGAGCGGTTGGG
>JAZRFL010000095.1:0-7727 GCA_045661365.1 Acutalibacteraceae bacterium
GGGGGTCGATCATAGCAACAGCCTGTTTCTTGTCGATCATGTTTTCGTCAACTAAGTCACAAGCGATTTTGAGAGCAGCTTTAGCTGTACGCTTACCGTTACGTGTCTGGAGCATATAGAGTTTGCCGTTTTGAATGGTAAATTCCATATCTTGCATATCGCGGTAGTGATCTTCCAAAATCGCGCAAACTTTGTTGAATTCTTCGAAAGCAGCGGGGAATTTTTCAGCCATTTGAGCGATAGGCATGGGAGTACGCACACCGGCTACAACGTCTTCACCTTGAGCATTTACCAAGAATTCACCCATCAGACCTTTGTCGCCGGTGGCAGGGTCACGGGTAAAGGCAACACCGGTACCGCAATCGTCACCCATGTTACCGAATGCCATCATTTGTACGTTAACAGCGGTACCCCAAGAATAAGGAATATCGTTGTCACGACGGTAAACGTTGGCGCGGGGGTTGTCCCAAGAACGGAAAACGGCTTCAACAGCGCCCATGAGTTGTTCTTTGGGATCGCTGGGGAAATCGGTACCGATTTTGGATTTGTATTCGGCTTTGAATTGGCCTGCCAATTCTTTCAAGTCGTCGGCAGTCAAGTCAACGTCTTGGGTAACACCTTTGGCTTCTTTCATCTCGTCGATGAGTTCTTCAAAGTATTTCTTACCAACTTCCATAACAACGTCGGAGTACATTTGGATAAATCTGCGATAGCAGTCCCAAGCCCAACGAGCGTTGCCGGATTTAGCGGCCATAACTTCTACTACTTCTTCGTTCAACTCTAAGTTGAGGATGGTGTCCATCATACCGGGCATGGAAGCACGGGCACCGGAGCGAACAGAAACCAACAGGGGGTTTTCTTTGTCACCGAATTTCATGCCGGTGATGCCTTCCATTTTGTCGATGTGTTCCATGATTTGGGTTTGGATCTCATCGTTGATTTTTTTACCGTCCTCATAATACTTGGTGCAAGCTTCGGTAGAAACGGTGAAGCCTTGGGGTACGGGCAAACCGATCTTGGTCATTTCGGCCAAGTTTGCACCTTTACCGCCCAGCAATTCACGCATGGAAGCGTCGCCTTCAGAGAACAGGTATACGTACTTGTAGCTCATTGAAAAAACATCCTTTCTTTATCTCATCATTTTAATGATAACGTAATTTCAGAATGACGCAGAAATACCCACAATCATTCAAAGAATATTATAACAAAATTAGTTGTAAATTGCCATTGTGACTTCATTAGAATTTGCAAGGTATAAAACGGTAAAAATTGGTTATATTTACATAAAATTCACGCCATAGGGAGCGGGTAAACAAGTTGCCAACGGAACGGCATTACGAACCCATATCACCCGCCCTTGTCATTCTGAGCGAATGGGAAGAATCCGTAATCCCCCGCAAGGGCGGTTGACTCCACAATCCCTCCGTCATTTGCTTTGCAAATGCCACCTCCCTTTACACAAGGGAGGCGAGTAAATCGGTAACCTTGGTTTCATAAATCAAATAAAACAAAGCACCTCGGTAACTCCGAAGTGCTTTGCTAAACACATATAAAACTTCTCGCTTTTGTTCTACGCCCAAATGCGTCCGCACAAGGGTTTGGCGGAAACAACAGTTGGTCAAGCGTGGCGGGTAACGAGCCCGAGCGCTCGCAGTGCGAGAAACAGCGAGGGCGCAGTTGGTGCCGCGGTCAAAAGTTGCAGGCGCTACAAGCCGTAGCAACTTTTGGGCACCGCAAACGGGAGGTTGGACAGGAAAATCGTCTAAAAAGCGAGTTTCAATCATCCGCGCAAGCGGATACCGCTAAAAGAACAACAATCAAATAAAACAAAAAAGAACGTACAAAGTTAATACTCTGCACGTTCTTAAATCGTTATAAAACTTCTCGCTTTTGTTCTACGTCAAACTGCGTCCGCACAACGGGTTTGGCGGAAACAACGGTTGGTCAAGCGTGGCGGGGTAGTATTTTGGATGCAGAAGCGGTTTTCTTCGGGATGAAAGGCGTACATTGGTACGTCGAATCCCGAAAAAACCGCTAAAAAGAAACATATCAATTCCAAATCCGCAGGATTTGCACCGCTAAAAAAGATACCTTGCAACCTTTTGCGGTCACAAGGTATCTGAATCGATTTAATAAATCAAAAATGTTTCTTTTGTTCTGCGCCAAAAGACGAACCAATTATCTTCTGCGGCGATTGCGGTCACCATGATCCCGTCTGGCGGGAGGACGGCGATCCCCACCGGCAGGCACTTCATTTTCGGGAACAGCGCCTTCGATCTCAATGAGAGCGTTGCGGCGAGACAGGTTCAAACGACCTTGTTCGTCAATGGGCAACACTTGTACAATAATTTCGTCGCCCACTTGTACCACGCTTTCTACACTTTCTACCCGACGTACGTCCAGGTGAGAAATGTGTACCAAACCTTCTTTGCCGGGAGCGATTTCCACAAACGCACCAAAGCTCATAAGACGGGTAACCTTGCCCTTATAAATGGCACCCACTTCGGGATCGTTGGCAATGGTTTCGATCATCATGAGAGCACGGCGGCAATTTTCAATATCCAAACCGGCAATGAACACTTGACCATCTTCTTCAATGTTAACGTCAACGTTGCAGGAGCTTTGAATTTCTTTGATCACCTTACCGCTCTTACCAATGATATCCCCAATCTTTTCGGGGTTGACGGTCAAGGTGAGCATTTTGGGAGCATAAGGAGACAGCTCGGTGCGAGGCTCGGCAATGGCTTTGAGCATTACTTCGTCCAAAATGTAGTTGCGAGCTTCGTGGGTTTTTTCCAGCGCTTCTTTGATAATAGCGGGAGTCAAGCCGTGGATCTTCAAGTCCATTTGAATAGCGGTAATACCGGTCTTGGTACCGGCAACCTTAAAGTCCATGTCGCCAAAGAAGTCTTCTACCCCTTGAATGTCCACCATGGTCATAAAGCGGTCACCTTCGGTTACCAAACCGCAGGAAATACCGGCTACGGGTTCTTTAATGGGTACACCGGCATCCATCAGCGCCAAGGTAGAAGCGCAAATAGAACCTTGGGAGGTGGAACCGTTGGAAGACAATACTTCGGACACCAAACGCAAGGTGTAGGGGAACTCTTCTACGCTGGGGATCACCGGCAACAAAGCACGTTCTGCCAAAGCACCGTGACCGATCTCACGACGGCCGGGGCCGCGGCTGGGACGGGTCTCGCCCACCGAGTAAGAGGGGAAGTTGTATTGATGCATATACCGTTTGGTTTCTTCGTCGTCCAAACCGTCTAAAATTTGAGCATCGCTGATTTGACCCAAAGTCAAAGCGGTCAACACTTGGGTTTGACCACGGGTGAACAAACCGGTACCGTGTACACGGGGCAACAAACCGACTTCGGCGGCCAAGGGACGAATTTCGTTGATTCCGCGACCGTCTACCCGTTTGCCGTCGTCCAACAACCAACGACGAACCACGTATTTTTGCAGTTTGTACAGGCATTCGTCCAACTTCATTTCTTGGTCGGGATATACTTCGGCCAATTGTTCGTGTACTTGGTCATAAATGGGCAACAACCGTTCGTCGCGAATCCGCTTGTCGTCGGTGTCCATGGCATAACGCAGTTGATCCAAAGCAATTTCTTCTACTGCTTTGTACATTTCGGGATCGGGATCGTTGGAAATAAATTCCATTTTTTCCACGCCGATCTCTTTTTGAATTTCTTTAATGAATTCAATCACTTTTTGGTTGGCTTCATGACCAAACATGATTGCGTCAAACATTTCTTGGTCGGTCACGCAATCGGCACCGGCTTCGATCATGGCTACCAAGGTGTCGGTAGAAGCCACGGTAACCGCCATGCGAGATTTCTTTTGATCGGCGTAAGAGGGGTTGATAACAAATTCCCCGTCGATCATGCCCACGCTCACACCGGAAATAGGACCGTCAAAGGGGATTTTGGAAATGGTCACGGCGATCGAAGCACCGATCATAGCCACCGTTTCAGGGGGGCAGTCGGGATCCACCGACATAACGGTGCAAACGATAGAAACGTCGTTACGCATATCCTTGGGGAACAAAGCACGCATGGGGCGGTCGATCACACGAGAAGACAAAATGGCCTTTTCGGTGGGGCGACCTTCACGGCGCAAAAACGAGCCGGGAATGCGACCTACGGCATACAATTTTTCTTCATAGTCCACCGACAGAGGGAAAAAGTCTACCCCTTCACGGGGTTTGTCGGAAATGGTGGCGGTACAGTGTACGGCGGTGTCACCGTAGCGGACCATACATTCACCGCTGGCAAGTTGTGCCAATTTGCCGGTTTCCACAACCAATTTGCGGCCGGCCAGTTCGGTTTCAAATACTCTTGCTTGTTCGAACATGATTACATTCTCCTTTTTAATGATATATTGTGGTGGGAGAAAGCCATTTTTAGCAATAAACACATACCCCGACTTGGCGGACTATCTGTTCACTGCTAAAGAAACGGCAACTCCCTTTTGAACGGATGAACGGGCGGACAATATGAAAATGTCCGCCCGTATACAACAAAATTATTTACGCAAGCCCAATTTGGCAACGATATCACGATACCGTTCAATATCTTTCTTTTGCAAGTAAGCCAACAGGTTACGACGACGACCAACCATCATCAACAAGCCGCGACGGGAGTGATGGTCTTTTTTATGCACTTTCAAATGCTCGGTCAATTCGTTGATGCGAGTGGTCAGAACAGCGATTTGTACTTCGGGAGAACCGGTGTCGCCCTCGTGTTTCGCATATTCTTTCATGATTTGTTGTTTGAGTTCGTTTGTCATTTTATTCACCTCATAGTTATTTTTGCCCGAATCTGCGCCACAGGTCGGTGAAGTCCAACGGCCCGGAAACGGGACACCAACGGCTATTATAGCACGATGATTCCGATTTGTAAAGAGTTTTTTACAACTTTTTACCGTTTATTTTATTGAGCTTCTACTTTGTCAAAGACAAATTGATCGGGTTGATAGTGGTCAAACACTTCGGCATTTACCGCTTGCAGCTTGGCGGCACCGTCGTTGATCTTTTTCTCAAATGCGTCGCCCTTAATGGTTTGGAGCAAGGAGCTGCGGTTGAGTTCTACGTAGTAAGGATCTTTTTCCAGGTCGTAGAACACGGAAATATACAGGTAACCGTCATCCTTGCCGCCCGTAACGTAAGCGGTGTTGTAAGCAAATCCGTCTTCTTTGCGCTTTTTGTCAAACTCGGTAAACAAAGAACCGGTGTTTTGATCGTCTTTGCCCAGCAAAAATGCGGTTTCGGGATAAATGCTCTTCACTTCGATCCCGGTGTTTTGTTGCATTTGGCTGGGAGCGTCTTTTTTGTTGAATTCCTTGTAAATGTCGGCGAATTTTTCCCCTTTGTTGATGCGGTCGGCCAAAGCGGTCAATTCGGTCTTTTTCTTTTCGATCTCTTCATCGGTCATTTGAGAAGAAGCACCGCTTGCGGCATCGGTTTTGGTGAGAGAAACCTCGATCACGTCGATCAGCAAATAGTTTTCGCTCAGTTTTTTCGCCAAATCGGCTTCGGCCACAGCCTCGGCACCGCTCTTGGGATTTTCTTCGTTTTTCTTGTCATAGTAGTGGAAAAACAGCATATTTGCTTTGTAGTTAAAGGTGGCGTAGTATTCCTTGTAGCTTTCAAAACCGGCACCGCTGGGTTCGTACAGGTCTTTTACGTTTTCCCATTCTTGCTTGGCATAATAATCAATCGTTGCCAAATCGGTTTCGCTCAAGGTCAGACCTTGGTTGTCAAATTCGGTTTTGATCCAAGCGTACCGTTTGCTCAATTCCATGGCATTTTCGTTAATAAATACCTGAGCGGTCTTGCCTTGGTAAGAACGTTCCAAATAATCCGCATACGTTTCGGGACCGTTGGTGGGGGTCAACCCGCCGGCTTGCTCGGTCAATTCCGCATCCACAGCGCTGACAAATTGTTGAAATGAATTCAATTGAAAAGTAATGTACAGACCCGAGGGAATCTCTACGTTGCCCACGGTCATAACGGTTTCGCCCTTTTCGTGACAACCCACCAAAGTAAATGCGGTGGCGGCAATCAGCACAAGGCACAGCAGTCTGGTAACAAGTTTCATAAACAGAACCTCCAAAAAATTGGGAAATATAGTATTTGAATTGACAAATATAAAGGTATTATACACCAACTTGTCCCAAATGTCCATACCTGATTTTGAAAAAGAAAAAGATTTTTATGACAAAACCCGAGCGACCTTGTGCAAAAGAAAAGGACAGCCACAGGTTTACAGCGGTCAGCACCTCCCTCGCCCCGCGTGGCACACCCGGAAACATCATCTCTCCCTCCGTCTTTTGCTAGCAAAATCCACCTCAGTCCGAGGGAGGCAAGGGAATCGGTAACCTTGGTTGCATAAACGAAGCCTAAAAAGGAAACGCAATTCGTTAGGCTCCCTCTGACGAGGGAGCTGTCGAAACCGCAGGTTTTGACTGAGGGAGAGACTTTTTCCCTACCAAACCAAATTCCCCGAAACGCAACCAATCTCCCCAACTGTGTCATTGCGAGCCGAAGGCGTGGCAATCCGTACCTTTTCCCGCTATCAAACGAAAATCCTACAACGTTGGTTGTGCAATCTCTCCCTCCGTCTTTTGCTTCGCAAAATCCACCTCCCTCGTCAGAGGGAGGCGACCAAATCACCAACCTCGGTTGCATAAACGAAGCCTAAAAAGGAAACGCAATTCGTTAGGCTCCCTTGTGTAAAGGGAGCTGTCATTGAGCATGGCTCAATGACTGAGGGATTGTCCGAATTCTTTTTGTTTCTACCACGTCCCGGATTGTGACCAAAGGGAGTACGGATTGCCACGGAGGAGCGGACAAGACGCTCCTCCTCGCAATGACAGTAGGTGGGTAGGTTTGTTGCATATAACCTTACTATCAAATCAACTTGCGACTTTACGCAACCGTATTCCCCACCCTTGTCATTCTGAGCGAATGCGAAGAATCCGTTTCCCCTTTTCCCCTGCGGGGTTACTAAATTCAAGCGGGTGCAACAAATCTTTTGAAAAAAGCCGTAAAAAAAGATTGACTTATGGGTCAAGCAATGATATAATAGCCGATGCGCAGATAAA
Organism: Acutalibacteraceae bacterium; assembly: GCA_045661365.1. GTDB lineage: Bacteria > Bacillota > Clostridia > Oscillospirales > Acutalibacteraceae > UMGS1484. The sequence continues at coordinate 7,117 of JAZRFL010000095.1, forward strand.
TATATTCCCTATCTGCTCCTTGCTCCGAAGTTTTTTCGGGGCCCAATGACCAAAAGGAGGTGCTGTAAAATGACCGGAAATTATGAAGTTATGATGGTGTTCAGCGTGAAAAACGGCGAAGAAGCTGCCGTGGCTCTCAAAGACAAGTTCACCGCCATGATCGAAGCCAACGGTACTCTGGACAGCGTAGATGAGTGGGGCAAGCGTCGCTTGGCATACCTCATCAACGACGAAGCCGAGGGTTACTACGTATTGGCCAACTTCTCTGCTCCCACCGAATTCCCTGCCGAGTTGGACCGTGTGTTCAAGATCACCGACGGTGTATTGCGTACCATGATCATCAAAAAGTAAGGTTAGGTGAAAGAGAATGCTTAATTCTGTCATTATGATGGGTCGCTTAGCTGCCGACCCCGAACTGCGTCAAACTCCCCAAGGAGTCAACGTGTGCTCCTTTACCATTGCGGTTGACCGCTCCTTTGTGAAACAAGGGGAACAACGGCAAGCCGACTTTTTTGACGTAGTTGCTTGGAGAGGGCAAGCCGATTTTGTCAGTCGGTTTTTCCGCAAAGGGCAAATGATCGCAGTACAAGGCCGCATGGAAACCCGTAGCT
>JAZRFL010000096.1:0-1133 GCA_045661365.1 Acutalibacteraceae bacterium
GCACACCCGGATGGTTGGCGTTGGTTTCTGTATCCAGCGTGGTAAGGTTGTGGCTGCTCACCTCTGCCACCACCGCATTGGGATAGTAGGGGCAGGGAGTCGTCAGGTTAGCGGTTGCTCTGAGATCGTAATAGGCATAACCGGGATCGGTCGGCAAGCCGGCATACGCCGAATCCAAGATCTTACCGGACTTGATGTACAGTTTGCCCAACGCTTCGCCCTTGAAACGGATGCGCAAGCGCATGTCGCCGCCGTACTGGTTGTTTTTCGTGGCGATCACATTCTCTGCCGAAACGGTGTAGAAGAACACGCCGTTCTTCTTCACGGGCAGATTGCTGTAGGTCTTAGTGCCGCTGATGTTGTCGGTCACTTCCAACAAACCGCCGCTAAGTTCGGTTTCGCTATCAATGTAATATTCGATAGCGAAGGTAACGGAAACGCCATCCGGCACGTTGTTCAAAAGCGTGCCGCCCCAGTACAAACCGTACTTGGCGGTATCAACCGTGTAGCCGTACTCACCGGTGTCGCCGATCGGCGTACCGTTGGGGATGTTGTTGTTCGTTTCAGTATCGGTGATGTAACGTACAACACCGTTACCGTTGGTTTTGCCGTTTTCGCCGGCAAAATCAAACGTGCCGAACGGCGCAGGGAGTTCAGAGGGTTCCGCCGTGGTGATCATCGTGATGCCGCTAAAGCAGGTGATGATCAATGCACACGCCAGAACCCAAGAGAGAATCTTCTTGCTCATTTTTCATGCTTCCTTTCAAATAATATTCCCAAGCCTACGCGAAAGAAACCCGCCAATGGCTTGGGGGTTGATTGTATTATACTGTTTTTACAACACGTCCGCAAGAGTTTTATAAAAAATAAATATAACTTTGTCACATTGCCCATGTTGCGACAGGTTTTTTTGTAAGATATGTCAACACGCTTGTGCTTGTGGAACACGGCAAACACAAGGGGTGGAAACGCCCCCCGTCACGGCAAGCGCAACGGGGGCGTTGTTTGATTATTTTGTTGCGGGGAATGCCGCGATCTTGCCGACCGCCAACTGCAAAATCAGACGGGCATCGGTCGAATCGGTTCTTTCATCGCCGTTCACATTCGGCACGCTGATGTCCAAGTCGGTGGGA
>JAZRFL010000097.1:0-4012 GCA_045661365.1 Acutalibacteraceae bacterium
GCTCTAACCAACTGAGCTAATGGCCCACAACAACCACGCTTTTTACAAGCCAATAAAATATAGCACACTTTATTTGTTTTGTCAATACTTTTCTCAAAAGAAAAGTCAAAAATTTATATCACCTATTCTCCCAGCACCAACGCTTTTACATTTCGGTGACAATATACGCTTAATACCAAGCCAATGCCCAAAAACAAACAAACGATCGAAGTCCCACCTGCACTAAAAAACGGCAGCGTAACTCCTATAACCGGCAATACGCGTAAACACATACCCAAGTTGATCAAAGCTTGCGCCGCAAACATCGTAAATACACCGACGCAAAGAATTTTACCCGATTTGTCTCTGGCACGATTACCAACCACTAAAATACGAATGCAAATAGCCGCAAGCAGTATAATGATAATTAAACAACCAATATACCCAAGCTCCTCGCCGGCAGAAGCAAAAATGAAATCATTGTATCCCAAGGGAATCTTGCCGGATTGAACATAGGGTCCGTTAAACAAACCATAACCAAACCAGCCACCCGAGCCGATAGCCGTCTCCCCTCTGGATTGTTGGTAAATAATATCTTCGTACAACTCCGGTTGAAACAGAGCTAAAATTCGTTGTTTCTGATCGTCATTCATAATGAAAAACCAAAACAACGGAACTGCAACCGCAATCGAAATGCCCGCTGCAATGAAATAACCAACATGTACGCCAGCCACGTACAACATAGCAAGAAAAACGCAAGCAATTACCAATGCACTGCCGTCGTCCCCTTGCAAGTGAATTAACAACACGGGTATTGCGCCATGAATACACAACAAAGCGACAGTCCGAAAACGATTAATCTTTTTGGGATTCAAACGATTAACGTGAGCAGCAAAACTAATGATAAAACCGATTTTCAGTAATTCAGACGGCTGAATGGATTGACCAAAAGGAAGCGCAAGCCACGCCTTGTCATCCGTACCGGGAGGGGCATAACCGAATTGAAAGGTAATCAACACCAATCCGACGGTAAAAAACGCAAACAAATACCAATACTTAAGCATATTTTTATAGTCCACCAACGAAAACAAGACCGCTACAAACACGCCGAGCATCAAGCCAATCAATTGTACCAAAAAACGTTGGTATCCACTACTGATAAACGTCGCCGACAATACCAAAACAGCTCCGTACAAAGTTGCAAAAGTACAAAGCATAAGCAAAATCTTGTCGGTTTCTCGAATATAGTCAGCAACAGAGCCTAAAAAACGTCTCATAAAACATACCCTTAAATTTAATATGGATTAATTTTCTTATATTATATGACACAAAGTGAAGAAATTCAAGCAAAAAGTCTTTGCATTTTTTAAAATATGTGATACAATGTAATAAAGAAAATAGGAGGTAAGTTCATGACACAGCGTTATATCACCAATAGCCCCGCTGAAACCATTCAACTTGGTTTGCAACTTGCTACCTCCTTATCCAATTCCGTTGTTGCATTTTTTGGCGATTTGGGTGCAGGGAAAACCACTTTTGTCACAGGTATGTGTCAAGGAATCGGTTACAGTGGAGAAACCTCGTCTCCCACTTTTGCAATTGTTCATGAATACATTGGCGGTCGCTTGCCTTTGTATCATTTTGACATGTATCGGGTCGAGTCTGTTGACGATTTATATTCTTGCGGTTTTTATGACTACTTGGACAATGGAATACTGGCCATAGAATGGAGCGAGAACATCATCGACGCCCTTCCCGACAACGCTATACGGGTACATATAAGTTATGGTGAAGACGATAACCAACGAATCGTTGAAATCGCCGGGAGGAATATAACGTGATCACACTCGGAATTGATACAACAGCTGTTTCCGCCTCGGCCGCATTGGTAAAAGACGGAAAAATTCTCAGTGAATTTTATACCAATGTCGGCTTACAGCATAGTCGCACGTTAATGCCCATGATTCAATCTTTGCTTTCATGTTGCGACATGTCAGTCAACCAAATAGATCGTTTTGGTATTACTGCGGGTCCCGGTTCCTTTACCGGCGTACGCATCGGCGTAGCCGCAATTAAAGGTATGGCCTTGTCTGCTGATGTGCCCTGCATTCCTCTTTCCACTTTGGAAGTAATTGCGCACAACCTACCGCAAACCAATGCCATAATTTGTCCGGTAATGGATGCTCGTTGCAATCAAGTGTATAACGCTCTGTTTTTTTGGCAAGACGGTATTTTAACACGTATGTGTAATGATCGAGCCATTGAAATCAATGCGTTGGAAAATGAACTGATTGCTTATAATAAGCCAATCATTTGGGTTGGTGACGGTGCCAATTTGTGTTATACCACTTGTTGCCGGCTTCAAAACCATCAATTAGCACCGGAGCACTTACGTTTTCAGCATGCAGGACCTGCGGCATTGTTAGCTGAAAAAAGCGATGATGTTGTTTCTGCCGACCACTTGGCAGTTTCGTATCTTCGTCCCCCGCAAGCGGTTCGTGCAAAAGAAAATCAAATAAACATTATTGATTCGAAAGGATGACACAAATATGAAAATTGCTATTGGATGTGACCATGGCGGAATCGAATTGAAACTCGAAATCGTTAAACACTTGGAGGAGCGAGGTTTTGAAATCGTCGATTTTGGCATCAAAGAATACAAATCGGTCAATTATCCCGAAATTGCCCTTCCTCTTGCCAAAGCTGTTGCCGCCAAAGAATGTGAACGCGGCATTTTGGTTTGCGGTACCGGCATCGGTATGTCAATGGCAGCCAACAAAGTAAAAGGTATTCGTGCTGCTGTATGTTCCGACCATTTTAGTGCAAAGTATACCCGTTTGCACAATGATGCAAATATTTTATGCTTGGGTGGTCGTGTTATCGGTCCCGGTGTTGCCAATGAAATGGTTGATTTATTTATTGATACAGAATACGAAGGCGGTCGTCACGCAACACGTGTACAAATGATCGCCGACATTGAAAATGGTAATTTGTAATCGTTTCCCACGGGAATGAAAATAGAAAGGATAATCGTATTATGAAAAATCTTATCGTAGTAGACCATCCCCTGGTTCAGCACAAACTGACTTTAATGCGGAACAAAAATACAGGCTCTAAAGAGTTCCGTAATCTAGTCAATGAAATCTCTACCCTGCTTGCTTACGAAGCCACCAGAGATCTCCCCTTGGAAAACGTACAAATCGAAACGCCTGTTACTGAAGCTACCGGCAAGGTTGTTTCCGGCTTGAAACAAGTGGTTGTCCCCGTATTGCGTACCGGTTTGGGTTTGGTTGACGGAATGTTATCTCTGTTGCCTGCTGCTAAAGTCGGTCATATCGGCATTTATCGCGCAGAAGGCACTCGTGAAGTTGTCGACTATTACAGCAAACTGCCCGAAGATATGCCTGATCGCGAAGTATATATTGTAGACGCCGTATTGGCTACCGGTACCACCGCAATTGATGCTGTTAACCAAATCAAAGCCAAATCCCCCAAAAGAATCAAATTCGTTTGTTTGTTAGCTTCTCCTGAAGGAATCGAAGCTTTTTCCAAGGCACATCCCGATGTCACAATTATTACTGCTGCTGTTGATTTCGGCCTGGTAGATAATCGCTACATCACGCCCGGTATTGGTGATGCCGGTGATCGTTTCTTTGGCACCATGTAGTTTTAAATTATAAAAACAATAAATTAAAAAATCCCTCTTGGTAATAAACCAAAGAGGGATTTCTTTTGGCGGAGAAGGTGGGATTCGAACCCACGCGGGGTTTCGCCCAAACGGTTTTCAAGACCGCCTCGTTATGACCACTTCGATACTTCTCCATTTCTCCGAAGTTGCCTACATACTATAACACAAACCGATGTCATTGTCAAATGATTTTTTGCTTTTTTTACCCTAAGGTTCGCAGCCCCTTAGGATAATGGTTTTTGGCTTTCCCGTTCACTACCTTAACACCACCCAAAGGGCATCCGTTTAGGGTAATACCCGCCCAGCCGTTTTCGCACTCCACTTCGATTTCTTCGCCGTGGAGAT
>JAZRFL010000098.1:0-3229 GCA_045661365.1 Acutalibacteraceae bacterium
GGCTACGATCCGACTTCGATCAGTTTTGTAACAGAAGTTGCAACGTTCATTAATCTTACTCCTTAAAAACGAAATCACAAAAATCAATCAAGGTGTTCCAATCCGCTAACGTGTGACCATGGTCACCTTCTCGAAATACCACTTGATTATAGGCGGTGTCCACGCCCAATAATTCATACACAGGATCCATAGCCGCCCTTATGGCAAGCACCCCGTCGGGATTTGCCCAAGCATCATTTTCTGCTTCGGTGCGAAGCACCGCCCGTGGCGCTAATACACAAAAGGCATCGATCACGTCAATGGTGAGGGTGTCGTCTGCCACTGCTTTGTTAAAAGAGGAAGAAAACCAATGGGGAAAGTTTTCTGCCAAATGTTGAGGTGATTCACTACCCTTGCCTTGCACGTGGAAAGATGCCGCTCCCCCTACTCCCGAGCCGTTGGGGGCAATGACGCGAAAACGCTCATCCATCACCCCTGCACAAATGGCGGCTTTGCCGTCACGGGAATGCCCTGTAATACAGAATTTGTCGGTCTCGGCAAAATCTTTTTGGCTGACATAGTCTGCCGCCGCTACCGCACCGTAAGCCCATAGGGCAATGGCACCTAAATCGTTTTCATGATAAGCGGCAGGCAAACCCTCCCGATTGTTTGCTTCGTCGGGAGCCACATCCTTGCGACCAATGGTGACAAAAGCGTACCGTTTTTCTAAGAGCATTTGTTCTTCTATGGGAGCACGATACGCATAATCGCTCAAATAATCCAAACGGAAGATGACCGGGTATTTGCCCCCGTCGTCTGGGTAAGTGATTCGCAAAGTTTCGGTTAGTCCGTTGCCGAACAGTAAGGTGCATTCTTCCATGATAGCGCCACACTCAGGCAGAGGAACAGTTACTTGGTTTACGGCGGTAATTTCTCCCACGGTTTCAGGGAATATTCCATATAATTCCTTTTGTAACCGTTCTTTTTTTACGGCAACCGCGAACTTCCATTGTTCTGCCGTGGTGATCGGCTCTCCGTTGACATTGAGCATAGGGTCCTTGACACCGGGGTCAGACGAACAACCCGCCACCCCCAACAGCAAGCACCATATCAAAACCAAAAGACCCACCAAACGAATCTGCATTTTTGGCATAGAACACCGTCCTTTACCGTTTGTTTAATCGTAGCATACCACATTTTCACAAAACTTGCAAGTGAATGATCCCCTCTCTTGCATAATACTTGCATTTTATAAAATAATGGGATATAATAGAAGTGATACGTTAGCGAAAGGATGATGAATTATGAAAAAAATTATTTGTAAAGTAGAATACGATACTGCCAATGCCGAATTGGTAATGAAACGCACCTGGGGCAACTTCGGTGACCCCGCAGGTTATGAAGAAAGTCTGTACAAAACTGCCGACGGCAAATATTTCTTGTATGTTAACGGCGGCGAAGCTTCTCCTTATACGGAAGAAAACATTAAGCGGATGTCGGCCGCCAAAGCCGAAGAATGGTTAGGAAAATAAAGCATGAAACCCCTCATCTCTAAGCTGGCAACCACACAAGATCTGCCGGATGAACCACTTAAAGCGCTCATTTGCGACGAATCGGCTACCCAAAATTTAGCCGCCGCCGCTGACTTGGTGCGCCGTGAAGTATACGGAGACGAGGTTTATATTCGTGGGTTAATTGAACTGACCAATTATTGCAAAAACAACTGTTATTACTGTGGCATTCGGCGGGATAACCGAGAGGTCGTCCGATATCGTCTGACCAAATCCCAAGTGCTCGCTTGTTGCAAAGCGGGGTATGATCTGGGATTTCGCACCTTTGTGCTGCAAGGAGGCGAAGACCCGCATTTTTCCACTGCGGTATTGTGCGATTTGGTAGAAAGCATAAAATCCGCTTATCCCGATTGTGCAGTAACCTTATCTATGGGGGAACACCCCAAAGAGGATTACAAAGCCATGTTCGCAGCAGGCGCCGACCGTTATTTGCTTCGTCACGAAACCGCCAACGGTTGCCATTACGGACAGTTGCATCCAAAAGAACTGACCGCTGAAAATCGCAAACGATGCTTGTTTGATTTAAAGGAGATCGGCTTTCAGGTGGGAGCAGGGTTTATGGTGGGTTCCCCTTACCAAACCGCCGACCATTTGATAGAGGATTTGCGATTTTTACAGCAATTAGACCCCGATATGATCGGTATAGGCCCCTTTTTGCCACATCATGCTACTCCATTTAAAGACGGTTCCAAAGGGGATCTGAAGCTAACCTTGCGTATGTTGGCATTGGTGCGACTTATGTTTCCCCATGCCCTACTCCCCTCTACCACCGCTTTGAGCACCCTGCACCCCCAAGGACGTATTTTAGGGTTACAGGCAGGCGGCAACGTGGTCATGCCCAATCTGTCACCACCCGAAGTAAGGGAACACTACAGTTTATACAATAACAAAGCCCATTCCCATGCCGAAGCCGCCGAAGGATTGCGACTGTTACAAGAAGAAGCGACAACGGCAGGCTACCAAGTGGTTACCCACGTAGGTCATGTAAAAAGAAAAAATTAAGATTGACTAACAGCATTTTTTTTAGTACAATAGTAGCAGAAAGCAAAAGGAGATTGAAACCATGGACGAAAAAGAATTGATGGAAGAAATGCCCGATCTGGTTACCTTGAGTGACGAAGACGGCAACGAGTTTACGTTAGAAGTATTGGACGAAATCGACATGGACGGCAACCACTATGTTGCCATGTTGCCTGTGTACGACGATCCCAAAGATATGATGGAAGATGAAGATCCTCTTATCATCATGAAACAGGTTTCGGAGGCTGATGGCGAGTTTTTTGAGGAAATTTCCGACGAAGAAGAGTTCGCTCGCATTGGCGACGTGTTTGCCGCCCGTCTTTCCGAAGTATTTGACATTGAATAAGTAACCCCTTTCACCTGCGCTGTTCGCGGACCTCTCGACTATATAACCCTACAACTGTATTAAAGGGAATTCGGCTCTTGCTGTGGGTATGCAGGCCTCCCGACCTTGTGTCGGACGTTGGAAGCACAAAGCAGTGAGGAGAATACCCACCTGCTATCTTGTGGGCAGGTTATCATTAGTCGAGGCTATTTACGGCAGCGCGGGCGTTTTTTTGCTTGACAAAAACCAGGGAATGGAGTATAATACCATTCGCACCGCAAAAAACGGCCACTATAGAACCCCGAAAAACAAAGTTTTTTGGGGAAGAGGAGAA
>JAZRFL010000099.1:0-9471 GCA_045661365.1 Acutalibacteraceae bacterium
CGGCGCAAGCTTCTTTGAGTTGTTCGGTCAGTTCAGCAACCAACACTTTCTTTTGTTCTAAGATTTTTTCGCTAGGCAAATTCATTCACCTCCAATAAAAAAGCCTTCCCCGCACGTGACGAGGAAGGCGCAAATCCACAGTACTGCCGAAAATCGGCGGATATTGGTTCGCTTTTCCTCGGCAGGCGGTTTCAAACCTTATGCTTTTCAGCACCTGCTGTCTCTGAAAACAGCAATGGAATTGTAACACAAACCAAACGGTTTGTCAAGCATCAATTTTACAAATTCTCAATTATTGGAATTTGGCAGGGTTGATGCGGATGCCGGGGCCCATGGTGGTAGCAATTACGCAAGATTTTACGTATTGACCTTTGGCAGCGGCGGGTTTTGCTTTTACGATGGCGCCCATCAAGGTGTCAAAGTTTTCTTGGAGTTTTTCTACACCAAAAGAAACTTTACCAATGGGGCAGTGGATGATGTTGGTTTTGTCCAAACGATACTCGATCTTACCGGCTTTGGCTTCGGCAATTGCTTTTGCCACGTCGGGGGTAACGGTACCGGCTTTGGGAGTAGGCATCAAACCACGGGGGCCGAGCACTTTACCCAAGCGACCTACAACACCCATCATGTCGGGAGTTGCGATAACAACATCGAAATCCATAAAACCTTCGTTTTGAATCTTGGCTGCCAATTCTTCGGCACCAATTACATCAGCACCGGCTTCTTGTGCAATTTTTTCGTTGTCGCCTTTTACAAAAGCGCAAACACGCACATCTTTACCGGTACCATTGGGCAGTACAACCGCACCGCGAACTTGTTGGTCGGCGTGACGGGAGTCAACACCCAAACGAACGTGGATTTCCACAGTTTCGTCAAATTTGGCAGTTTTGGTTTTGATTGCCAAATCTAAAGCTTCAGTAGCGTCAAACAGTTGATTTTTGTCAAACAGTTTGCAGCTTTCAGTATATTTTTTACCGTGTTTCATAAAACTTTCTCCTCCTTTAAAAAGTGGTTAATCGGAAATTTCCTCCCACCCAGGAGCACTAATCGACGACTTCAACGCCCATGCTGCGTGCGGTACCGGCAATCATGCTCATAGCGGCTTCAATGCTGGCAGCGTTCAGGTCAGGCATTTTCTGTTCGGCAATTTTTCTAACTTGCTCGCCGGTGATCTTTGCAACCTTTGTCTTATTGGGAGCGCCCGATGCTTTGTCAAGACCGCATGCTTTTTTAATCAGCACGGGAGCAGGGGGTGTCTTGGTGATAAAGGTGAAGGAGCGATCGGCATAGACCGTAATAACAACAGGGATGATAAGACCCACGTCGTTCTTCGTACGCTCATTGAATTCTTTGGTGAAAGCCATGATGTTTACACCATGTTGACCGAGCGCAGGACCTACCGGGGGGGCCGGTGTGGCTTTTCCGGCAGGAATTTGGAGTTTAATGTAGCCCGTAACTTTTTGAGCCATAGTTTAGCACCTCCGTAATATCGTGGTAATTGGCGGAACCAATTTGAGCTTTGATTCCTCCCACAATAAGGAAAAGGCTTTTCCTTATTTTAAGCGACCCGATGGGACGCATATTACCAAATGTTATTCTTCAGGTTCTACCTGATCCAATTCCAATTCAACGGGAGTTTCCCGTCCGAACATGGAAATGGTGATTTTGACTTGATTGTTCGCCAAGTCGATTTCGTCTACTATGCCGGTAAATCCGGTCAAAGGACCGTCGACGATCTTAATGTTGTCGCCCACTTTGTAGGATACTTCTACCGAAATGGTTTCCACACCCAAACGGCGGACTTCTTCATCGGTCAGCGGTACGGGTTTGGAGGCAGGGCCTACAAATCCGGTGCAGCCGTGTACGTTGCGTACAACGTACCACGATTCGTCGGTAACAATCATTTTTACCATAACATAGCCGGGAAAGATTTTTCTTTCCACTTCTTTTTTCTTGTTATCCTTAATTTCCACTACGGTTTCGGTAGGAACCTTGATTTCATGGATCAAATCCTGCATTTTGCGGTTTTCGACCATTTTTTCCAGGTTACCGGCTACCTTATTTTCATAACCGGCGTAAGTATGGATAACATACCATTTTGCTTCAGCCATTTTACAGCACTCCCTTCCAGATTACTGACGGAAAGCAGTTAGTTGGTTTTGAAGCACAATTCAAACAATTCGCGCAGTCCCAAGTCCACAAGCCAAATCAGCAACAAAGCGATACCGCAGAATCCCAATACAACCAGCGTGTTTTTCACAACACTGCGGGGACCGGGCCATACCACTTTTTTCAGTTCGGATTTGTACTCGCGCAGGAATTTGACAACACGTTTCAAGATGGGCAAACGGCCGGTTTCTTTGCATTCTACCGCGTCTTTTACCAAAACGCCGGCAATGCATACAACCACCGAAGCGATCCCACCGATTACAGCCGCCGTAAACACGGTGGTGTAAGTCAACGTGGCGCCAAACACACGACCCATATCAACGTATGCAGAAGGTTGATTGGCAATAAAGCTGATCAACAAAATGCTGTTGAGAATGCCCAAAACGATTGCCACACCGTTCCAGCCTTTTTTCTTGGAAATAAGACCTGCGATCATGGTGACAGCCGTCAGTGCGGTCAAAATCAACGATGCGATGAAATAGCTACCTTTGAAGCTGGCCATTTCAGGACCGAATTCTTTTGACAAATCAGCACCCAAAGCACATTCTAAACCGTTGATGTCGGCACTGGCTCCGGACAGAGTTGCCTGAACAAAGGGGAAAAAGAACGCTACCAAAGTACCTACTGCCAAAACGACAGCCAATACTCGCAGAAAAATGCTAACGATTTTCATTGCGTGTTCCTCCTTATTTGGTTTCTCTGTGGAGTGTGTGCTTCCTGCAAAATCTGCAATACTTGTTCATCTCAAGACGATCGGGATTGTTCTTCTTGTTCTTGATGGTGTCGTAATTGCGCTGTTTGCACTCTGTGCATGCCATTGTAATTTTTACTCTCATTATGGCACCTCCTGATTTTCGGAATTTTGCCCCCTGTGGGACGGGATGTCCCACAGTAAGGATCCTCCCTCTGCCATTGTTTCTTGTTTTCGCTTGTCTTTTTTGACGAAGACGCCCAATCTTTTTACCCGTTTGATCAGAACGGGGGCCAAAAAATACGCACAAAAAAAAGACCCTCGGAGAGGTGATATCACTATACCATATTTCAAGCCAAAGGTCAAGAATTATTTTTACTATTTTTTCTTTCTTGTGTTTAAATTGTTTTTGTCAGCTATATCTTGTGGTTTTTCCCCTTGCAAAGCGATTTTTGACCTCTTGTCTACGGTAAAAAAGCAGACCTTTTTTCGAAAAAGTTGACAATTCTGTTAAATTGTATTATGATTACATATAATAGTATATCCTAATATACATAAAAGCAGGGGGACGAAAACATGGAAATTCAAAACTTGTACAATCAATGGTTAATGAACGCCACCGAAGATGCCGATCTGCAAACCGAATTGCACGAAATCAGCGGCAAAGAGGACGAGATCTTTGACCGTTTTTATCGAGAATTGGAATTCGGCACCGCAGGTCTTCGCGGTGTAATCGGCGCCGGCACCAACCGCATGAACATTTACACCGTGCGCAAAGCTACCCAAGGCTTGGCCGAATACATCAAAGAAGCAGGCGGTACTTCTGCCGCTATCGCATATGACAGCCGCATCAAATCCGATCTGTTTGCCAAAGAGGCCGCTAGGGTGCTGGCCGCCAACGGCGTTACCGTTTACATTTACAAAGAACTCATGCCAACCCCCATGCTTTCCTACGCCGTACGAGAGTTAAAATGCACGGCAGGTATCGTGGTTACCGCCAGCCACAATCCCGCTAAATACAACGGATACAAAGCCTATGGCTCCGATGGTTGCCAATTAAGTGTGGAAAACAGCGCCAAGGTACTGGAATACGTAGACAAGGTTGCTATGTTTGGCGGTGCCAAGCTCACCGATTTCGACGCGGCTTTGGCAAACGGTCAAATTCAATACATTGAACAAGATTTGATCGACCGTTATTTAAATGCCGTCGCCTCTTGTACCATTGAGCCTGTAACCACCGACCTAAAGGTTATTTACACGCCCTTAAACGGTACCGGAAACAAACCGGTTCGCAAGATTTTGGAAAAAATCGGGGTAAAAAGCGTGACAGTAGTCCCCGAGCAAGAATACCCCGACGGCAACTTTCCTACCGCCCCCTATCCCAACCCCGAAATTCGCCAAGCCTTTGAATGTGCTTTAAAGCTGGCCGAGCAATCTACCGCCGACCTGTTGCTGGCCACCGACCCCGATGCTGACCGTGTGGGAATCGCCGTATACAACGGTAACGGTTATACCTTAATGAGCGGCAACGAAGTAGGTGCCTTGTTGTTAAACTACATTTTGTCCCGTCGCTCTGCCAACGGCACGCTGCCGCAAAACCCCGTGGCGGTCAAAACCATAGTAAGCACCCAACTCGCCGCCAAAATCGCTGAAAAATACGGTTGCCAAATCATTGACGTCCTCACCGGTTTCAAATACATCGGTGAACAGGTTGCTTTGCTGGAAGCCAAAGGCGAAGAAAACCGTTTTGTATTTGGCTTTGAAGAAAGCTACGGCTACAACGCCAGCAGCTTTGTGCGAGACAAGGATGCCGTGATCGCCTCTATGTTGATCTGCGAAATGGCAGCATACTACAAATCGGTAGGCAAATCTTTGCTGGAAGTGCTGGCCGACCTTTATAAGGAACACGGCATATTCTGTTGCAGTCAAACCGGTTTCACCTTTGAAGGTGCCACCGGCATGGAGATCATGAAAAACATTATGGTTACCCTGCGAAACACCCCGCCCAAGGCAATAAACGGCGATGCTGTCACCGCAGTACTGGACTTTGGCGTTTCGGTAGAAACCAACATGATCACAGGCGAACAAGCGCCCATTTTACTCCCCAAATCCAACGTGCTGTATTACCGTTTGGGGAACGCAGGTGACAACGTGATCGTACGCCCCTCGGGTACCGAACCCAAAATCAAAATCTATATTACCGCAATCGAAGCTACCGAAGAAAAAGCCAAAGCCAAAGCCGAAGGCTGGCTGAAAGAATTGTCCGCTCAATTCAAATAATCTTATTTCAATCGAACAAAACCGCCGAATCCAACGATTCGGCGGTTTTGTTCTATTTGGTTGGTTTTTCACTGCGATCGGTACTACGCACGGCATGCATTTCCAACTGCGCTTCCACCAAACCCTTGTAGATCCCCTTTTCTCGTTGCATCAGTTCTTCGTGAGAACCGATCTCGGCAATAGTATGGTCGTCGATCACAAAAATACGGTCGCAATCCTTTAGCGTAGATAATCGATGCGCTATCGCAAAACTGGTGCGTCCTTTTTTTAGCCGTTCCATTGCTTTTTGAATCATAAATTCACTTTGCGTATCTAAACTGGAAGTAGCTTCGTCCAAAATCAAAATTTTGGGATCGGTCAAAACAGCACGGGCAATTGCCACCCGTTGCCGCTCGCCGCCCGACAATCGTTGTCCTTTTTCCCCAACCAACGTGTTGTACCCGTCGGGAAACTTACATATAAAATCATGCGCCCCTGCCATTTTGGCGGCGGCAATCACATCGGTCACCGAAGCCGAAGGCTTGGAAAAACGAATATTGTCCAATATTGTACCGGAAAATAAATAGTTTTCTTGCAACACCACACCGATTTGACCGTGATAAGCTTCTTGATCCCAATCCCGCAGATCGACTCCATCCACCAACACGCGACCTTCGCTTACATCGTACAGCCGCATGATCAAATTGATCATGGTAGATTTTCCTGAACCCGAACGGCCCACCAAGCCAATCGCCTCTCCCGGCCGAACGGTAAAATTCACCTGCTCCAATACCGGCTCATAAGCGCGGTATCCAAAATGCACGTTTTCAAAAGTGACCTCACCCACAACCTGTGCCCGATGCGGTTCCTCGGCGTTGCTCAATTCCTCGTCTTGCGCCATTACGTCATCGATTCGAGACAAGCTCACCCGCAAATTCAAGATCATGCGAGGCAAATTGGTAAACCACCCCAAAGGGCCAAAGAGCATATTGGTATATCCGATAAACTGTGCCATTTCTCCCACCGTAAAATCGGTACCCTGCAACACCTTATAACCGCCTGCCAACAAAACCAAGGTAGAACCCAAATTGAGCAAATACCAAATCACAGGGTTAAACATAGCCCAAAACAGTTCCGCCTTTTCTTGCACTTGCGCCAGCCCCTCGGCACTTTGAGAAAAACGGGCGGTCTCATACCCTTCTTTGCCAAATGTTTTGACCACTTTGATTCCTTGCAACACGTCTTGCAAATTGGAGTTGAGTTTGTCGTCCCGTCGGCGGCTCAACACGTACAACCGATGCATTCTTTTGCGAAACACGCGAAACAAGATCCAAACCGAGGGAACAAACACCAGCGAGATCAAAGTAAGTTGCCAACTCATGCACAGCATGATGATCAAAGCACCCAAAAAGGTGATCACGTAGGTAAACATGTTGGTAAATACATTTTCCATAAACACACGAATGTGGTTGGTATCACCTACGACACGGTTCATCAGATCTCCCGGCTTGCGGGAATCGTGATAGGCCAACGAAAGACTTTGAATCTTATGAAACAAGCGTTCCCGCAACGAAGCACTCATTTTCGAACCTAACGAAACCCCCAAATATCGTTTGACCAGATTAATGCCTACCGCAAGCAAGGTAAATCCCGTCATAACACCGATAAACCAAAAAACATGAGCGGTCGTACCCTTGGCCGGTAACAAATGGTTGTCTATAAATTGTTGTTGCCATTCTTGCATATACAGCGAAATTCCCGCCGCCGCAAGCATAAGCGCCCAAATAACCGAAAACCGCAAAGCAAACGGTCGGCAAATTTTCAGTAGCCGCTTTAAGGATTCTCTTTTTCCTTCGCAACGGGGACACACTTCGGTTCCGTGCATGGTACGTCCGCATTTTTTACAAACACTTTCCCGCTCACGGCTGACCACCTTGCGAAAATCCCCCGTCATAAATCGGTTGATACCTTTTGCAACATAAGAAAAGCGTGGCAAATACTTGGCAGAAAAACGGCAAAGAATAAAAGGCGTCCCTTCTTTACTGTAAGTAAGAACACCGCCACCCACCATTCCTTCGCAAGATATCCGATCCCATTCGGCAAGCGAAAAACACGTGAATTGCTGTTGGGATTCAAACACCACCAAGCAACGGCGAGAGACCGCTATATATCCACCGCAACAAAAATTGCCGTTGTTGTCAATATCATAAGGAATACAGTACTCCAACTCCCCCCATTCGCTTGTATGCCACGAATAAGGCAATTCGCATTTCAGTTGCACTTCGGTCCCTCCTTTTTAAAAACGTTGATCATAACTACATATACAGATCTACCATGCGCAATTCTTTGGCCGACAACACGCTGGTATCTGCCAATTCAAATCGGTTACCATCAATATCGGAAATAAGCAACCGTGTGTCGGACAATTTGGTCACCCCGTTTTGGTCACAGGTGAATCGGCAAGTCCCCTTGTCGGTTTCCACCCACCAATAGGAATAGCCGTATTCCTCTTTGATCTCACGCACCTTGAGGATTTTAGGCACAAAATACCGCATTGCCAATTGGCTTGTGATCCACCCTACCGTATCGGGGTCAAAAAAAGCCAGATCTTCAATCATGCCAATCTCCCGCTCCTCGTTGTCTGCTTGGCGCACCGACAAATACCGTTGGGGATCGGTAAACGGGAAGGCGCGAATCACCTTGACACGTCCATAATCCGTTCCGTCGACCGTAAGAGAAAGGAATCCCCCTTCTGTTTGGGAAAAAACCGCCCCCTTCGGAGTCAAAAAACGAGTTTCCAGCAGATCACCCACCAATTGTTCTTCTTGTTTTACAACATTTTGTTCCGTCATGGTTTGCCCCCCTTTACTCAATGGTCAAATTTTCGTTCATGGCGGCCTGTCGCCCTTCCAACGACAATGCTTTGGTTTGCAGTTCCACCAATTTATAATAAATTCCTTGTTGTTTCATCAGTTGTTCGTGAGTTCCGTATTCGGCCACCTTGCCATCTTCCATTACCAGCAACATATTGGCATCTCGCAGGGTCGATAAACGGTGGGCAATGGAAATGGTGGTTCGCCCTTGAATCAAGCGATTTAGCGCCGATTGAATCTGGCGCTCGGTAGCGGTGTCCACCGATGCGGTAGCTTCATCTAAAATCAAAATAGGACTGTCTGCCAAAATAGCCCTTGCCACCGACAAGCGCTGCCGTTCTCCTCCCGACAATTGTCGACCACCCGAGCCAATGACCGTGTCGTACCCGTCGGGGAAACGGCAAATAAAATCATGGGCCCCTGCTGAAACCGCCGCATCCACGATCTCTTTGCGGGTGGCATTTGGGCGAACATAGGCAATGTTTTCGGCTATGGTACCCATAAACACATAGCTTTCTTGAGACACGGTAGAAACACATCGATGCAAGCTTTCCATGCTCAAGTCGGTCAACCGAACACCGTCTATGGTGATCTCGCCGCTGTCGGGGTCATATAATCGTGCAATCAAACTGACCAAAGTGGATTTTCCCACGCCTGAACGTCCCACAATTCCCAGCATTTGACCGGCGGGAATGGTAAATGACACGTCCTTTAACACCGGGTGGCCCGGTTGATAAGAAAACGTTACGTTGTTCAGCGCCACTTCTCCCCGCATACGCTCGATCACAACGGGATCGGGTTTCTCTTCCACATCGGGATGCGCATCTATGATCTCAAAAATGCGTTGTGCCGCATTCATGGACGATGTCCCCCAACGAAACATATCGGTCATGCGTTGCAACGGACCGGACAAATACCCTACAAAGGCAGTAAACGTGGCCAGCGTACCGTAAGACATTTCGGTATGACCCGATCGAATGATCAGCCATGCGCCCACAAACCACACCGCAATATTCAAAAGGCTTTCTCCCATCGAAAACAAAACGAAATATCGGTTTTCATAAGCAACCACCGACACCTCGGTAGTTGCCATACGGTTGCTGGCTTTTTCAAATCCTTGTATGGCACCCTGTTCTTTTCCGAAGGCTTTGATCACACGAGCGCCGGTCAAACTGTCGTTGAGCACACCGTTTACCCCTCGTGCGGCACGGTGACGCTTCCCGTGCAAGTGCCACAGCATAGGGCGAAGCAAATTGCTGAAAAAGGTAAGGGTCGGAACCACCGTTACCGCCAATACCGCCATTTGCCAATTCATAACAAACATCATGGCTATGGTGGCGATCACTTGCACACCGTCACCAAACACATAGGGCAATCCGTCGATAAAAAACGAGGTGATCTCGCCCGCATCCCCCAGCACACGGGTCATAAGAGGCCCTGTTTGGCGGTCGGTAAAAAACTTAAGTGACAGCCTTTTCA
>JAZRFL010000100.1:0-7996 GCA_045661365.1 Acutalibacteraceae bacterium
TTAATATGGGTGTTGGTATGTGTGTTGTAGTTCCTGCAGATCAAGCAGAACAAGCCATAGCCGTTTTAAAAGAGAACGGTGAAGATGCCTATATAATTGGTGAAATCGTTGAAGGCGACGAAAAGGTGGCCATATGCTAAAAAAAGCAAAAATTGCCGTTTTGGTTTCCGGTGGCGGTACCAATTTGCAAGCTTTGATCAATGCACAAAATAGCGGATTGATCAAAAGCGGCGAAATTTGTTTGGTTCTTTCCAGTCGCGGTGACGCTTACGCTTTGGAACGTGCAAAAAAAGCCGGTATTGACGGTAAAGTTGTTTCTAAAAAAGACTTGGGAACACAAGAGGCTTTTGAAAGTCAGCTGTTGCAATATTTAAATGATTATCAAATTGATTTGATTGTATTGGCAGGCTTCATGAGTATTTTGAGCGAGAAATTTATTAAACGCTATGAAAAACGCATTTTAAATGTTCACCCTTCGTTGATCCCATCTTTTTGCGGTCAAGGCTTTTATGGGTTGCGTGTCCACCAAGCAGCATTGGATTACGGAGTAAAAGTTACAGGTGCAACGGTTCATTTTGTCAATGAAATTCCCGATGGCGGTGAAATCATTTTACAAAAAGCTGTTGAAATCCTGGAAGGGGATACCCCTGAAATTTTACAAAAAAGGGTAATGGAACAAGCTGAATGGCTTTTGTTACCGCAAGCTACCGAGATGGTCTCGGCATTACTGATTAAGGAGTAATCGTATGAATATTTATGAAGTAAAAACCATTGGCGAACGTATTGCGGGGAATCCTTATGTTGGTCGTGGTGTTGTTATGGGTAAATCCCAAAATGGTAAATGTGCAGTTGCTGCCTATTTTATTATGGGTCGTAGTGAAAACAGTCGAAATCGTGTTTTTGTTTTGGAAAACGACGGTACTTTGTTTACTCGCCCCTTTGATCCTTCTAAAGTACAAGATCCTTCTTTGATTATTTATGCTGCGGCAAGAACCTTTGAAAACTGCCGAATTGTTACCAACGGCGATCAAACTGATACTATTTACAACGGTTTAAAACAAGGCAGAAGTTTTGCTAACGCGCTGACTTCTCGCGCTTTTGAACCGGATGCTCCTAATTTCACACCTCGTATTAGTGGCATGATTACGACCAACGACGGTGATTTCACCTATGAAATGAGCATTTTAAAAAGTGCTGATGAACAAGGTTCTGCGTGCAATCGTTATCACTTTTCTTACGCCGCATTGGCGGGTGTTGGTCATTTTATTCATACTTACGTAACCGACGGAAATCCAATTCCTACTTTCCAAGGGGAACCGGAACGTATTTCAATTCCCGATGATATCGACGAGTTAACCAATGACATTTGGACAAATTTAAACGCTGATAATAAAATTTCCCTTTATGTGGAATATACTGACCTTGACAACGGTCAAGTTACTACTCGAGTTATCAATCGCTACGAATAAGGAGTAAAGTCACATGGCAAACCAAAAAGATACGTATATTTCGCCTTTTTCCACGCGGTATGCCAGCACCGAAATGCAACAGGTTTTTTCAGAGAATTTTAAATTCCGCACCTGGCGCCGTTTGTGGATTTCATTGGCTAAAGCAGAACAAAAGTTAGGTTTAGATATCTCTGATGATCAAATTGCCCAATTGGAACAATTTGCGGAGGATATCAACTACGAAGTGGCAGAAGAGCGCGAACGTTTGGTTCGTCACGACGTAATGTCTCACGTCTATGCCTATGGTCAACAATGTCCTTTGGCTGAACCGATTATTCATCTTGGCGCAACTTCGTGCTATGTTTGTGATAATACGGACGTTATTATTATGCGTGAAGCCTCTAAAATTGTTTTGAAAAAAGCGGCGCAAGTAGTTAAAAATCTGTCGCAATTTGCCGATGAATATAAGGCATTACCTTGCCTTGCTTACACACACTTACAGCCCGCACAATTGACTACCGTAGGCAAACGTGCTACCTTGTGGATTTATGAACTGATTCAAGATATAGAAAATTTAGAATACCAGCTTATGAATCTTAAACTTTTGGGTTCTAAGGGTACTACCGGTACCCAAGCAAGTTTTGTAGAGTTGTTTGCCGGTGATCAAGACAAAATCAAGGAATTGGAACGCTTGATTGCAGAAGATATGGGATTTAATGGTTGCGTTGCTGTTTCCGGTCAAACCTATTCCCGTAAAACCGATTCCTACTTTTTAGGTGTTCTTTCCGGTTTTGCCCAAAGTGCGTATAAGTTCTCAAATGATTTGCGTATTTTACAATCCTTCGAAGAAATGGAAGAGCCGTTTGAAAAAAATCAAATTGGTTCCTCTGCCATGCCCTATAAGCGTAATCCCATGCGCAGTGAGCGTATTTCTTCTTTGGCTCGTTATGTGATTGCCGATGCTATCAATCCTGCTATGACCGCGGGTACTCAATGGTTTGAACGCACCTTGGACGACAGCGCCAACAAGAGAATTTCGGTTGCCGAAGCCTTTTTAGCAATTGATTCTATTTTAAATATTTATATAAACGTTTCTGCCGGTTTGGTTGTTTACGACAAAGTGGTAAATCGCCGCGTAATGGAAAAACTTCCCTTTATGGCAACGGAAAATATCATGATGGAAAGTGTAAAACGTGGCGGAAACCGCCAAGAATTGCACGAAGCATTGCGGGTGCATTCTCATGCAGCAGCGGCAAAAGTTAAATTAGAAGGTGGCACCAACGACCTGATCGATCGTATAGCGCAAGATCCTTTGTTCCCATTAACAAAAGAGGATATTGTTGCTCATTTGGATCCTAAACTGTATGTTGGTCGCAGCGTATCACAAGTAAATGAATTTTTGTCTGAAATAGTTAACCCTGTGCTGAGTCGCTACGACGGCGAGGCAATTGTTTCTGAATTAAAAGTTTAAGGAGCGAGCGCAATGAACGAATTAGAATTGAAATATGGTTGTAACCCTAACCAAAAACCTTCTCGTATATTTATGGAAGAAGGGGAGTTGCCGATTGAAATCTTGTGTGGTCGTCCCGGCTACATCAATTTCTTGGATGCTTTTAACGCATGGCAATTGGTAAAAGAATTAAAAGCAGCTTTGGGGATGCCTGCTGCAACATCGTTTAAACACGTTAGCCCTACTTCGGCTGCCGTTGGCTTGCCTCTTTCCGATACTTTGAAAAAAGCCTGTTTTGTAGACGATATTGAAGGATTGGATGATTCTCCCTTGGCTTGCGCTTACGCGCGTGCCAGAGGTACTGACCGTATGTGTTCTTTTGGTGATTTTATTGCTCTTTCTGATGTGTGCGACGTTACCACCGCAAAACTAATTCAGCGTGAAATTTCGGACGGCGTAATTGCTCCCGGATATGAACCGGAAGCTTTGGAGATTTTGAAATCCAAACGTAAAGGGAAATATAATGTAATCGCTATTGATCCCAACTACGTGCCCGAGGAAACCGAGCGAAAACAAGTATATGGTATTACCTTTGAACAAGGTCGAAACAATTTTGAAATTAATCGCGAATTACTTTCCAACATTGTAACCGATAACAAGGATTTGACCGATGCCGCCGCTCGCGATTTGATTGTCGCCCTTATCACCTTGAAATACACCCAATCTAATTCGGTTTGTTATGCTGTTGATGGTCAAGCAATTGGGGTAGGAGCAGGGCAGCAATCTCGTATTCACTGCACTCGTTTAGCAGGTGGAAAAGCTGATACTTGGCATCTTCGTCAACACGAAAAAGTATTGAATTTGCCTTTCTTGCCCACTTTGGGGCGTGCTGACCGTGATAATGTAATCGACGGATACATCAACCAAAACGAAGAAGATGTTTGTGCTGATGGCAATTGGCAAAAATACTTCAGCGAACAACCCGCTCCCTTTACCATGGATGAACAAAAAGCATATCTTTCCACTATTAGCGGAGTTGCTTTGGGGTCGGATGCTTTCTTCCCGTTTGACGATAATATTGAACGTGCCAAACGTAGCGGTGTTTCTTATATTGCAGAGCCCGGTGGCTCTATTCGCGATGACTTAGTAATTGGTTGCTGCAACAAATACAATATGGTAATGTCCTTCACCGGCATGCGTTTGTTCCACCACTAATCATAAGAATGAAGGAGAAAAATTATGAGTTTCTTTGATAAATTGATTGATTTTGACCCCGAAGTTGCTTCTGCATGTAACGAGGAATTGACCCGTCAACGCCACAACATTGAGTTGATTGCTTCTGAAAATATTGTTTCCGAGGCCGTTTTGTTGGCCGCGGGTACCGTATTGACTAACAAATATGCCGAAGGTTATCCCGGAAAGCGTTACTACGGTGGTTGTGAAAAGGTTGACATTGTCGAAAATATCGCCCGCGACCGTGCTTGTAAATTATTTGGTGCTGACCATGCCAACGTACAACCTCATAGCGGTGCCAGCGCAAACTTGGCTGTTTTCTTTGGCCTTTTAGAAAAAGGTGATACCGTAATGGGTCTCAATCTTGCTCATGGCGGCCATCTTTCTCATGGTTCTCCCGTTAATATTTCGGGTAAATATTTCAACATCGTACCTTACGGTGTTGCCGATGATACCGAAGTGTTAGATTATGATGATATGCTTCGCATTGCCAAAGAATGCAAACCTAAAATGATTATTGCCGGTGCAAGTGCTTATTCTCGTACCATTGACTTTGCTAAAATTCGTGAAATCTGTGATGAAGTCGGTGCTTACTATCTGGTAGATATGGCTCATATTGCCGGTTTGGTTGCCGCAGGCTTGCATCCCAGCCCTGTACCTTATGCTGACGTGGTTACTACCACTACACACAAAACCTTGCGCGGTCCTCGTGGTGGTTTGATTTTGTGCAAAGAACAATTTGCTAAGCAAATCGATAAGGCTATTTTCCCCGGTATTCAGGGTGGTCCTTTAATGCACATTATTGCCGCAAAAGCCGTTGCCTTCGGTGAAGCTTTGAAACCTGAATTTAAAGAATATCAACAACAAATTGTGAAAAATGCTGCTGTTTTGTCCGAAGAACTCACCAAGCAAGGGTTCCGTGTTGTTTCGGGCGGTACCGACAACCACTTGATGCTTCTTGACTTGCAACCCTTTGGCATTACCGGTAAAGAAATGGAAGCTCGCTTGGACAGTGTACATATTACCGTAAATAAAAACACCATTCCCAATGACCCCCAAAGCCCCTTCGTTACCAGCGGTATCCGCGTAGGTACTCCTGCTGTAACCAGTCGTGGCTTTAAAGAAGCGGAAATGGTAAAAATTGCTGCTTGGATGAAAGAAATTGCGGCTAATTACGAAGAATCCAAAGAGCGCATTAGTGCCGAAGTAATGGCTTTGTGCGAAAACTTCCCCATTTACGAATAATTGAAACATCGGGTGGCGAAAAGTATAGTTTTTCGCCGCCCACAACTGCTTATTACAGAGGTGGACTTATGAAACTGATGGTAGTCGGCGGTGGCGGCCGTGAACACGCCATTATTAAAAAGTTAAAACAAAATCCTACGGTGACCGAAATTTTCGCCTTGCCCGGTAATGGCGGTATTGCTGCCGATGCTACTTGCGTGAATATTGGTGCCAAAGAAATTGATAAAATCGTAGCTTTTGCTATTGAGAATGCCATTGATTATGCCGTTGTTGCTCCCGATGACCCCTTGGTACTGGGGTGTGTGGACGCTTTGAATGCGGTTGGTATTCCTTGCTTTGGACCCGATGCCAAAGCTGCAATTATTGAAGGAAGCAAGGTTTTTTCTAAAAACCTGATGAAGAAATATAATATTCCTACCGCTACTTATGAAGTGTTTGATGACCCTGCAAAAGCGGCAGAATATTTGCAAACTGCTCCCATTCCTACGGTTATTAAAGCCGATGGTTTGGCTTTGGGTAAAGGCGTTGTAATCGCAACTACCCGTGAAGACGCTTTGGATGCCGTTCATTCTATGATGGAAGATAAGGTGTTTGGTGAAAGCGGTAATCAAATCGTAGTAGAAGAATTTTTAACCGGCCCCGAAGTTTCGGTACTTGCCTTTACCGATGGCGAAACCGTTGTGCCTATGGTTTCTTCTATGGACCACAAACGAGCAGGGGATGGTGACACCGGTCTCAATACCGGTGGTATGGGTACGATTGCTCCTAATCCCTACTATACCGCAGACGTTGCCAAGGTTTGCATGGAAACCATTTTTGTTCCTACCATCAACGCCATGAAAGCCGAAGGTCGTCCCTTTAAAGGATGCCTCTATTTTGGTTTGATGTTGACGCCTAACGGTCCCAAAGTAATTGAATATAATTGCCGTTTTGGTGACCCTGAAACCCAAGTTGTTTTGCCTTTAATGGAAACCGACTTGCTAGAAGCCATGATGGCTACCACCAACGGAACGTTGAAAGATACCGATATTCGTTTCTCTAACGGTTCTGCTTGCTGTGTGGTTATGGCATCCAACGGATACCCCGGTAAATATGAAACCGGCTTTGAAATGACCATTCCTACCGATTTGGATGGGGAAGTATACGTGGCAGGCGCTAAAATCATTGATGGCAAATTGTGCACCGGCGGTGGTCGTGTTTTGGGTGCGGTAGCAAAAGCCGATACCCTTGCCGATGCCGTGCTAAACGCTTATGGTTTGGTATCTAAGATTCATTTTGACAATGCTTATTATCGCCACGACATTGGCAAACGTGCATTGGATGCAGGAAAGGAATAAGAACGCATTATGGTATATCGCATTTATGTTGAAAAAAAGGCAGAACTTGCTCACGAAGCCAATGCTCTGCTTTCGGATGTTAAAACTTTTTTGGGAATTTCTTCTCTTGAAAAAGTGCGTCTTTTCAATCGTTACGACGTAGAAAACATTGAAAAAGATTTGTATGATTACGCCAAAACCACTGTATTCTCCGAACCCCAGTTGGATGTGATCTCTGATGACATTCCTACCGATGCTTCGGTTACTTTTGCTGTGGAATATTTGCCCGGTCAGTTCGACCAACGTGCCGACTCCGCCGCTCAATGTATCCAAATCATTTCTCGCGGCGAACGTCCTTTGGTACGTACCGCAAAAGTATATCTGCTGTATGGTGATTTAACTGCTGACGAAGTAGCACAAATTAAAAAATACGTAATCAACCCTGTGGAGTCCAGAGAAGCTTCTTTGGAACTCGCCGAAACTCTGCAAATGGAATATGATCTGCCTACCACCGTAGAAACCCTGAATGGTTTCTGCGAGTTGGATGCCGCAGGTTTGGCTGATTTTGTAAAGCAATACGGTCTTGCTATGGATAACGACGATATTGCTTTCTGCCAGCAATATTTCATTAGCGAACAACGGGATCCTACTATCACCGAAATTCGTATGATTGATACCTATTGGTCTGACCACTGCCGTCACACCACCTTCCTTACCACCATTGACAACGTAACCTTTGAAGATGAATTGCTTCAAAATGCTTACAATGATTACTTGGCTACCCGTAAGGAATTGGGTCGCACTAAACCCATCAACTTGATGGATATTGGTACTTTGGCCGCCAAATATCTGAAATCTGTTGGCAAGTTGGATAAATTGGATGAATCGGAAGAAATTAACGCTTGCACAGTAAAAATGGATGTAGAAGTAGACGGCAAAGTGGAACCTTGGTTGCTCTTGTTCAAAAACGAAACTCACAACCATCCTACTGAGATTGAACCCTTTGGTGGTGCTGCTACTTGTATTGGCGGTGCCATTCGCGACCCGCTGTCCGGTCGTTCTTACGTTTACGGCGCTATGCGTGTAACCGGTGCGGCTGATCCTCTTAAACCCATCAACGAAACCATGGCAGGTAAATTGCCTCAACGTAAAATCGTTACTACTGCCGCCGCAGGTTATTCTTCTTACGGTAACCAAATCGGTTTGGCTACCGGTATTGTAGGCGAACTTTACCACGACGGCTACGCCGCCAAGCGTATGGAGGTCGGTGCCGTGGTGGCCCCCGCTCCCGCCCCAAACGGGCG
>JAZRFL010000101.1:0-1758 GCA_045661365.1 Acutalibacteraceae bacterium
GCCGAAGTGCAATCCCCATATTTTTCTTGTTCTGCCTTACATGCCGCACAGTTGCACCAATCATAGCTATCTTGTTCTGTAATTGCGATATTATTATTGTTTGCGTTGGCAGGTTTTTGAATTTCAACGATCATTTTTTCAACAACAGTGTCTATCATTTCACCGTATTCGCCGTTAGGTCTGCCATTTTCATCATAGGTTCTGCCGTGGGCGGAATAGCACAGTTGTCCTTGCCACAAGGAATCTTTTGTATACGAAGCATCTACCCCGGGACTAAACCAATTTGGATGATCGTTATAGTATTCATTGGGAGGAAGATAATTGAAAGAGTTATGATAAGGTCTCATATCTTTTTCAATAAAAATACGATTGATGGTAAATCCCATACCATATTTCGCTGCATCCGTAACGACGGAACCCGGCGCTACTCTATATTGGAAATCAGGTTTTTCAATAATTTCCATGTTGGGCAAATAAACGTCTGTATTTGGAGATACTTTGTCGTAAATCGTAAATGCGTTGTGGGTAATCATATCATACCCAAGCACTTCTTCCAACATTGCAATGGCAGCCACTTGGAAACCGCTATCTTCGCGCGCTTCCAAGAAAACCGACTTGCCAACCGTTTTAATGTAGTATCCGTCACCGGATAAATCAACGTCCGGCATTACCAATCCAGCGTCTTGGAACAAATCCGTAACGCCCACGCAAATATATTTTTTATCTGCGCTCCAAATATGTTCTTGCTCATTATAGATTGCCGATTTTACACTATCGTTGCCAACGGCAGAATTGATATTATTGGCGATAAACCCTGCCGCTGTTTGCGCAGAAGCGGAAGTCTTGCTGGAAATAACCGTATACTCCGACACCCCATTGCGATTGACAAGAATATTCGAAGATTGGCTTATTTTTCTATCATGAAGCCCACGCACGCAAGTACATTTATCTTTACAAGCAGGGTCGTTAGAACTGTCGTCTTGGCAGTTACCGCAAATATCACAAATATGATTACAAATATGCGTTGTTACTTCCGATGTTTCGCCATTACAAGCAGTAACGGCAAACACAAGAATAAGACACATCAATATAGTTATTATTTTATTAAAAATTTTCACAGTGAACTCCTTATCTACTTGCTAACCGTTACTTTAACCGTATAGAAAACATAATTGTTTGCTTCATCCGTCGCTAAAATATAAATGATATATTCGCCGGCTGACTTAAACACGTATTTTTTGTTTTCAATAAGTTCAAGTTTATCAAATGGTGTCAAAATATAAACTCTGTCAACAATCTTATCCGCAACCGAAACGTCATCACTCAAAGTATAATCAGGAATGATATATTCTTCCCCTACTTTCGCCGTTGTTTTGAATCCCTTACTGAATTCTACTTTGGGGGAAACTGTATCCCTAATACTAATGGTGTAACTTTCTCTTGCGGGTTGACCTTGGCCGTCTTTTGCGTCATAAATGATGCTGTATTGGCCGTAGTCGCTGAGTTGAATTTGATAATCCCTGGATGCATCTGCATTTTGCAATCTAATACCGTCCACAGACGTGATTACGCCATTGGGTCCGCGAACCGTCAGTGTAACAACAGCCGTAGGATTCAAAACGTCAAATGCTTTTGCCTTGCCTATCGTTACAATTTGATTCAACGCGCACTTTTCCACCACCTTTGAATCGATTATAATCGTTGGCCCTGCAATATCTGCCGTAATGTCATTAAATTCATATCCGCTGATTTGACTTA
>JAZRFL010000102.1:0-4386 GCA_045661365.1 Acutalibacteraceae bacterium
TGGAAAAAGAAGCCGCCAATAAAGCCGCGGCGCAAACCGTCATCGACAAGATTGCCGCTTTGCCCGCTACCTCGGCGCTGACTTTGAGCAATAAATCGGCAGTTACCGCCGCTCGTTCTGCTTACAATGGCTTGACCGATGCTCAAAAAGCATACGTAACCAACCTGAGCACTTTGACTGCCGCAGAAAAGAAAATTGCTGAGTTGGAAGTGGCAGAAGCCAACAAAACTGCCGCACAACCGGTGGTTAATTTGATTGCCGCTTTGCCCTCCACCATTACCTTGAGCCACGAAGCCGACGTAAACGCCGCTCGCAATGCTTACAACGGCTTGACCGATGCTCAAAAAGCATTTGTTACCAACCTTTCCAAATTGACTGCCGCCGAAAACAAGATCGCTCAGTTGAAAGTGGAAAAAGCCGACAAAGAAGCCGCTCAAGGCGTTATTGACGTAATCGCTTCTTTGCCCACCAAGATCACCTTGGCTCATAAGGTGATTGTAAATGCCGTTCGGACTTCTTATGACGCTTTGACCGATGCCCAAAAAGCATACGTAACCAACTACGATGTATTGGTTGCCGCTGAAAAAGCCATTGCCGATTTGGAAAACGGCACATCTGACAAAGAAGCCGCCAAGGTGGTTGTAGACAAAATTGCCGCCTTGCCCGCTACCATTACGTTGGCCAACAAGAATGCTGTTAGCGCCGCTCGCGACGCATACAACAAACTGACCACCGCCCAAAGAAATTACGTAACCAATTTGTCTAAATTGGTTGCCGCCGAAAATACCATTATCCGTTTGGAAGCCGAAGAAGCTGACAAAGCCATTGCCAAAGCGGTGCAAGACAAGATCGCCGCGTTGCCCTCTACCATTACGTTGGCAAATGAAGACGCCGTGGTTGCCGCCAGAAATGCTTACACCAGTTTGACCGATGCCCAAAAAGCATATGTAACCAACCTGAGCAAATTGACTGCCGCCGAAAAGACCATTGCCGACTTGAAGGTGGTAGAAGCCGACAAGGCCGCCGCCAAAGTGGTAGATAACAAGATCACCGCTTTGCCTGCTAAGATTTCCCTTTCTGACAAAGCCGCTGTTCAAGCCGCTCGCGCCGCTTACAAGGGATTGACTGCCGCTCAACAAGGCTACGTAACCAAGTTGAGCACGTTGGAAGCCGCCGAAAAGGCAATTGCCGATTTGGAAAAGGTAGAAGCCGACAAGGCTGCTGCCAAAGCGGTTGAAGATGTAATTGAAGCCTTGAACACCGTTGTTACCGAGGCCGATGCCGCCGCAATTGCTTCTGCTCGCGCCGCATACAACGACTTGACCGATGCCCAAAAGGGTTACGTAACCAATTTGGCCAAATTGGCTGCCGCTGAAAAAGCCTTGGCCGATCTGGATACCGAAGAAGCCGACCGTGCCGCCGCCAAAGTCGTGGACGATATGATCGGTGCCTTGAAGGGTGACGACAAACAAGCCATTCGTGTTGCCAGAGAAGCTTACAACGCTTTGACTGCCGATCAAAAGGCCTACGTAACCAAACTGAACCAATTGCAAGAATTGGAAAGTGCGGTAGAAGACGACGTTGTGATCCCCGAACCGCCCGCCGAAATCGTTGTGGAATGCGGTGACGTGAATGACGACGGTGACATTAGTGCCGCCGACGCTTTGGAAATTTTGAAATCCATCGTTGGTAAGATCGAACTGACCGACGAACAACAAAACGTTGCCGATTGCAACGGCGATGGAAAAATTGGCGCGGATGATGCTTTGATGGTATTGCAATACGTAGTAGGGAAGATCGACCAATTCCCCGCCTCCGGCAATGCCGACTCGCTCAATCAACAAGCCGCCGAAGGGGTAATCGCTCAAATTGATACCCTTCTTGCTGATTTTGGTTTGGATTATGAAGCCAATTTGTTGGCGATCGTCGCCGCCTACGGCGATTTGACCGCCACCCAACGGGGGTTGGTTACCAACGCCGATGCTTTGTTTAACGCAATTCAACGGTTAGACGATTTGAAAGTAGCAAAATTGGTGACCGACCGTATTGCTGCTTTGGCTGACCCCATTACCTTGGATAGCAAAGCCGCTGTGATTGCCGCTCGCAATTCTTACGATGCTTTGACCGACGCCCAAAAAGCTTTGGTAAGCAATCTTGCCAAATTGACTGCCGCCGAAGAGGCAATGCCCGGCTTGGAACAAGCCGCCATTGACCAAGCGGCCGCCCAATTGGTTATAGCTCGTATCAATGCCTTGAGCAACCCTGTTACTCTGGATGAAAAAAACGCAGTAGCGGCCGCTCGTGCCGCTTATGAAAAACTGACCGATGCCCAAAAGGCATTGGTCAGTAACTATTCAGATTTGGATGAAGCGGAAAAATTGATCCCCCAGCTTGAAGTTGAAGCCGCCGACAAAGCGGCCGCTCAAGTGATCATTGACAAAATCGCCGCTTTGAACGATCCTGTTTCTCTTACCGATGAAGATGCCGTAGTAGCCGCTCGTGCCGCTTACAACGGCTTGACCGATGCACAACGTGGCTACGTAACCAACTATGCCAAGTTGACTGCCGCCGAGGAACGGATTCCTCAACTGAAACAAATTGCCGCAGACAAAGCCGCGGCACAAATTGTGGTTGATATGATCGACGCCTTCCCGGCCGCCATTACCTTGTCTGAAAAAGCAACGGTAGAAGCCGCTCGCTCTGCCTATAATGGCTTGAGCAATGCTCAAAAAGACTATGTAACCAACTACTTGGTTTTGGTGGAAGCCGAACGTACTTTGGCTGAATTCGATGCTTCCGAAGGTGACTTGGAAGCAGCGCAAGCGGTGATCGACGCCATTGATGTATTGCCTACCACCATTAACGCAAGCAATAAGATCATGGTAACCGCCACCCGTGATATGTATGAAGGTTTGACCGACCTGCAAAAGGACTTGGTTACCAACCTGTACAAATTGGAAGAAGCCGAAGAAAAGGTAGCCGCTTTTGAAAGCATGGAAGCCGACAAAGAAGCCGCCAAAACCGTGGATGATATGATCGCCGGTTTGCCCACTACCATTACTTTGGCCAACAAATCTACCGTTTCCATGATTCGCACGGTTTACGAGTCTTTGACCAAAACCCAAAAGGGTTACGTTACGAAATTGGCTACTTTAGAAGCCGCCGAAAAGGCGATTGCAGATTTGGAATCGGTAGAATCCGACAAGGCTGCCGCTAAGGTCGTACAAGACCAAATCGCTTCCTTGCCTGCTACCATTACCTTGAGCAATAAATCGGCTGTTACTGCCGCTCGCAACGCTTACAAGAAGCTGACTTCCACACAACGTACTTACGTTACCAACCTTTCTAAATTGGAAGCCGCCGAAGCTACCATTGCCAGTTTGGAAAAGGTAGAAGCTGACAAGGCCGCCGCAAAAGTGGTACAAGATCAAATTGCCGCTTTGCCCTCTACCATTACCTTGTCTCATGAATCGGCTGTTACTGCCGCTCGTGCCGCTTACAAAGCGTTGACCTCTGCTCAACAAGCATACGTTACCAACCTTACCAAGTTGACCAATGCCGAAAAGACCATTGCCAACTTGAAACAACAACAATCCGACAAGAATGCCGCCGCCGCAGTTGACACCAAGATTGCCGCAATCGGTACCTTGACCGAGTCCAACTATCAAAGCAAAAAGTCTACCATTACTGCCGCTCGTTCGGCTTATAATGCATTGACCGATGCTCAAAAGGGTTACGTAACTAAGTTGAGTGTGTTGGTAGCCGCTGAAAAGGCATGGGATGAATTG
The DNA here is from genome assembly GCA_045661365.1 of Acutalibacteraceae bacterium. GTDB lineage: Bacteria > Bacillota > Clostridia > Oscillospirales > Acutalibacteraceae > UMGS1484. The sequence continues at coordinate 3,789 of JAZRFL010000102.1, forward strand.
AACGCTGCCGCTTCTCAACCCAAAGACCCCGCCAATCCCACCATTAGCGCAGGGTACCAAACCATTCCTCAACTGCAAGGGGTTTCTGCTTACGCAACTCCCGTTGCTCCCATTAAGAATAATCTGTCCTTTAATACCCTGACCCAAATCAACCAAACTTACTCCAAATTGTATGACTTGGATATTGACTGCGTCTTGGCTTACGAATATGGTATGCCCGACGATACCACCGGTGGTTTGGCTGCTTCGTGGGTGGAAAATAAACACACCTATAACGATAACACCACCATTGGTTTGATGATTGCCGTAAATCGCGACAACGCCGAATATTTGGAAAAATATGCAGGTAGCCGCGGCGTTGCCGATATTCAAACCAAGGCAGACGGTTCCTTGCGTGGCCACTCTGTTTTGAACAACAAGACCATCTACTATATGGTTCCCACCAACGCTTATCTGGATTATAAGTGGCAAGTAATTGACAAATATCTGCAATCGGGCAAAATCAAAGTAGTTGCTTTGGAAGAACCTGAATTGTGGAATGAATGCGGTTATTCTGCCGGTTATAAAGAACTGTATAAACAACACTACGGTACCAACT
>JAZRFL010000103.1:0-11434 GCA_045661365.1 Acutalibacteraceae bacterium
GTAGATGGGGACGGTAAAGTTTCCGCCGCCGATGCTTTGGAAGTTCTGAAAAGCGTGGTTGGTAAAGTTACCTTGACCGACGAACAAAAAGTAATTGCCGACGTAGACGGTAGCGGCAAAGTGGATGCCGCCGACGCTTTGGATATCCTCAAAAAAGTAGTTGGCAAGATCACTAAGTTTACAGTAGAAGAATAATCCCCCCTTAAACGCCCTTGCTGTGCAAGGGCGTTTTCATTTCAAAAATCCGGTTGAAAACATTTCTTAACTATGATATACTGAATATGAAAAATCAAGAAATATCGTTCGTGCAGGAGGAATTGCTATGAAACAAAGTGTTGCCTGGCTTTTGGTTTTGGTGACCTTGCTTACCTTAGGCATGGTTCCCACTACTGCCCAATCCACCGTAGTGGACGTGTGTTTTCGGGATATGGAAACCACCCAGTCAGATTTGAACACCGCCCGTTGTACCTTTGCGCTTAGTCAAGCCACCTATACCCAAGGTAGCCACAGCGTGGAATATACCATGGGGGCAGATGCCGCCGGCGGCTTGCTGGTGTGGTATTTTTATACATCGGGGCAAAATGGCTCGGTAAACATTGCAGGGGCTACCCATTTGCAGTTTGACTTATACGTACCCACCAATGGGTATTTTGACAAAATTACCGGGGATGCTCGGGTGCAAATTGACGATGCCGACCATAAAAACGCCTGGGGAAGTTCCGGCGGGACTGCTTCGGCCACTTCTACCAAAGCCGCATTAAAAGGCTTAAAAGCAGGATGGAATCACGTATCCATTCCCTTAGATGCTCCTTCTACCTGCACCAATGCGGTAGATTTGCGTATTTACATGGGCAACAGCGGTGCCAAACAAGGAGATAAGTTGTATTTAGACGATCTCCGTTTTGTGAACGAAGCCGCCAACGCCACCGTTGTTCCTTTGCGAAACAGCGCCAAAAAGGTGATCTCTCTCATTACCCTTGGGGAATATGCGCAAGCAGCCGAAAGTTATGCCCACTTACCCCAAGATGCCAAGGCATACGTTCCCCAATCTATGGTAGATACCTACGGTCTGCAATCTACCACCACCGCCACCTTGAACGTACCGCTTATGAGCTTCAACATTCGCCAATCCGAAGGCGGCGACAGCGGCATGAACCATTGGAACAACCGCAAAGAAGCGGTGTACGACTACCTGAACAACAGCGGTGCCCACGTTATGTGTTTGCAAGAAGTAAAAAGTTCTCAAGCCAAAGAAATCACCGCCGCCTTGGCAGACAATTATACCGCTGTGTACTATGAGCGAGATGAAAGTGCCAATCCCGAAGGGTTGATGAATATTTACGACAACACCCTGTATCAATTGGTAGACCAGCAAATTTTTTGGCTTAGCGAAACCCCCGACGTTATGTCCAAGGGTTGGGGTGCCAACTACTACCGCATTTGCGTGGTGACCATGCTTAAACACAAACAATTGGGCAAATTGCTTAACGTGTTTAACGTGCATTTGGATCATCAGGTAGAGGCCGCTCAAGTAGGTGGTATGAATTTGGTGCTGGAACGTTTGGCAAAGCGTGTGGGTCATAACGTGGTAATGGGTGACTTTAACGTTACTGCCTCCAATAATGCCTATAAAGCCATTGCCGCCAAAATGAAAGACTGCCAAGTTACCGCTCCCAACGCAGATTCTGGATGCACCTATCACGGTTGGCAAAACGTTACTACTGGCAGTCCCATTGACTTTATCTTTGTAAATCAACAGGACACCCTACCCCAAAGCTTCACCATTGGCCGTGATCATTGGGGAGAAGGCTATTTCTACTCTGACCATTATGCGGTTCGCTCCACCGTGGCCTTTACCTATTATTCAGACGACCAACAGGCCGCCAACAAGGTAATTTCCTTGATCGACAACCTAAATGTCACCGACAAGCAAGCAGTTGCCCAAGCAAGAGCCACCTACGAAGCCCTGTCCAACGCTCAAAAAGCCCTGGTTACCAATCTTGCCAAATTGATTGCCGCCGAAGAAAACATAGCCAAGTTGGAAGAACAAGAAAAGCAAGAAGCCGCCAACAAAGCCGCCGCCAAACAAGTTGACGACTTGATTGATGCACTTGACGTGAAAACGTTAGACGATGAGCCTGCCGTGGTTGCCGCTCGTGAAGCTTATGAGGCTTTGACCGATGCTCAAAAAGCCTACGTAACCAAGTTGGCACAATTAGAAGCCGCCGAGCAAGCCATTCAAGACTTGAAAAACGTTGTCCCTCCTGTGGAAATCACCTATGGTGACGTAGATGGGGACGGTAAAGTTTCCGCCGCCGATGCTTTGGAAGTTCTGAAAAGCGTGGTTGGTAAAGTTACCTTGACCGACGAACAAAAAACCGCCGCCGACGTAGACGGTAGCGGCAAAGTAGATGCTACCGACGCTTTGGACATTCTCAAAAAAGTGGTTGGTAACATTGACAAGTTTCCGGTAGAACAATAGGTTATATAAAATGAAAGCACCGAATCGGATGATTCGGTGCTTTTTTATTTCAAACAGGTACCAATCGTTACCACGTCACAACAAGGTTCTGTATACAGTATAAAAACAAGAGAACGGATTACCACAGCGACTGTGACTGTCGCCTCGCAATGACACCAATCGGTTCATATTTTTCCGTAATCTTACAGTTTGATTCATACGATTCATTTCGTTTTGGTTTTAGACACCTATGTCATTGCGACCCGCGTGGCGGTGTGGCAATCCGTTTGTCTTTTTACCAACATCCTACTGCATCAGCAGGCATTCAACTCGTTTTTGAATATAATCCACGATCCAATATATACAAAAAATATCCCCCATTGTACGGGGGATATCATAATTTATTCCGATTCTCTCTGCAAAACCGAGTGAAACTCCATCAACTCACGTCGAGAAGATACCCCCAATTTGCTGTAAATATTTCTATTGTGGAATTTCAGGGTATTTTCTTTAATGCTCAAATTCGCCAAAATTTCCTTTGTGGTCATGCGAGACAAATAAGCCTGATAAATTGCAACTTCGGTGGGAGTCAACAAATCCAATCCGTTTTTATAGGTTTGCAAGCGTTTATCGTTCACGGCAGGAAAGTTATCGCCATAATCCAAGGGAGCGGCTTTCGAGTTGGCTTTTTCTTCCAACAACGCTTTCAAACGTTCCTGTTCCAAAAGAGTATCTTGCAATCCCAAAAGGAACAGTTCACTAATAATATAAGAAACTGCCAATAACTCAAAATCAACGTGCACCAACTGTTCCATCAGCCATACGCCCAAATTCACGAAAAAGGCGGCAGACATGACCATGGAATGGGCAAAAGAGCCGGTGGCCTTTTTAATATATCCCCGTACCAGTACGGCAACGGTAGCGACAAAATAGCCCAACAGGTAATACAGATACAGCGCATGCCACGGTCCGTACACTTTATTGAGCACCGTTACCCCGTTGACTTGCGACAAGCTGACTTGTTTATAGTAAATGGTGGAAATCCCCGGGGAAGCCGCCACCAAAAACACCAGCAGACTTACACCAAATAATACACCAATCAACCATTTGGGACAACGGATTTTGGTGGCTTGCATAATAATAACCAACATAATCAGAGGCAAAAACACCGAGCCGAAATAGGCAATGCGATTGGCGGTCAGCGCCTGCCCCAAGGTAGAAGAAACCCCTAACATAAAATAGCCCACGTTGACCAGCAACACCGACGAAAACAGGGCAATCAGCCACCTGCTTTTTTTACGAGCCAAGCAAAGATATCCCACCCAAATTGCCACGGCAATCAGGGCGGTTGCCCCGTAAACCACAGACAATCCTGCGGCCTTTTCCCCAATGGAAGTACATCCGCTCATAAAAAAGGCAGGACAAAGCAAGGTCGCCAAACCCAATAAAATTTTCTTCATTTGCCTGCCTCCTTGTTGTTTTTTGGTCAACTCCACTATTAGTAGAGTCGAAAAATGCCCATCCCACCCTTTTGGGGTGTTGTGTTTCCCACCATTTTGTGGTAGGATTAGTATGAAAAGATATACTTTGTATATCTTTCTCCTATCATACCACACTCCCACGGGTTTTGCAAGGGTTGTGTGAACAGTTTCCAAAGGAGGAATTTTTATAAAAAAAACCGACCAACAAAAAACCATTGCCGACGTAGACGGCAACGGCAAAGCGGATGCCGCCGACGCGTTGGATATTCTGAAAAAAGTGGTTGGCAAAATCGACAAATTTGCCGTAGAACAATAATTCGGTCAAACAAGTGTTAAGAAGGGAGAATGGTTATGACACAAGAGGTCGCTTTATGTGTAACACCACGTGCTGATTTTTTTGAAAAATATTGTGAAGTCCCCACCTACCTGCAAGAGGAAGTAACTGCTTTTTTGGCAGATTTGCATGGTTTGGGGGAAGAATCCGCTGACGCCGCAACCTTTGAAGCCGAATTTGTCAATCGTGGTCTGTCGGAACGGTTTAACCGTTTGGTCAGTGATTGTACCCCAAAAGCCTACCAAATGACGGTGGAAGATCAAGTCTATTCCGAGCAGGTTGCCAAAGAAATTTTCCGTGAAGACAAGGATCGAATTTTAAAAGAAGCCGCCGCCGACCTTGGCGAAGCGGTTGCCTTGAAGGCGGAAAGTGAAGTAAACACCGCACGTATTCGTACCATGAGTGAGTTGGACGTTTTGGACGATTATACCCGCGCTTCTAACGCTGTGGATATTGCAGGGCGTGCAGTTGGTGCGTTTGGAAAACTGTTTCGCAAGAAAAAGAAAGAAGAAAAATAACCAAAAGCGCCGAATCAGACCATTCGGCGCTTTTCCTTTTATCCTTTCGATTCCTCGGTTATTCCCAAAAGACTACCGCAACAAAAACGTATGCAAGAAATTTGCAAAAAGGCTTTACCTTGCAAAACAAAAGGTGTATAATGCTATGGAATCTAAAAAAAGGAGGTTGCCGTATGAAATTTGACAAGCAACAATTCCGTTACGGTTTACGGGACGGGTTCCCCATAGGTTTGGGCTATTTTGCGGTAGCCTTTGCTTTGGGAATTACCGCCAAAAACGCGGGCCTTACCGCTTTGCAAGCGGGAATCGCCAGTTTTCTTTTAAACGCTTCGGCGGGAGAATACGCGGGATTCACTTTAATCGCCGCGACCGCTACCTACGGTGAAGTGGCGCTCATGACCTTGATTACCAACGCACGGTATTTTTTAATGTCTTGCTCGCTGAGTCAAAAATTAGACCAGTCGGTTTCGGTTTGGCATCGTCTGCTCATCGGCTTTGACGTGACCGACGAGATTTTTGGGGTATCTATGGCGGTGCCCGGCAAGCTTTGCCCCTATTACACCTACGGTGTTATGAGCCTTGCTCTGCCCGGTTGGGCAAGCGGTACGGTGCTTGGGGTTTTGGCAGGCTCTATTTTACCCCTGCGTGTGGTTAGCGCTCTGAGTGTAGGGCTGTTTGGCATGTTTATTGCCATTATTGTACCGCCCGCTCGTCAAAACAAGATTATCGCCATGCTTGTTCCCCTTTGTTTTACGATTTCATTTATTGCTGACCGCCTTACCCTTTTGTCGGAGATTTCTACCGGTGTAAAAACCATTGTGCTTACGGTGGTTATTTCGGCGGTCGCCGCTTTGCTGTTCCCCCGAAAGGAGGCAGAAACATGAGCGGTAACGTATGGATTTATATAGCCGTGATGGCGGTGGTGTCCTACCTGATTCGGGTAACTCCCCTGCTGGTCATGCGCAAGGAAATTAAAAACACCTTTATCAAATCCTTTTTATATTACGTACCGTACGTTACTCTTTCGCTTATGACCTTTCCCGCTATTATGGATGCCACCGCTTCCCCCTATGCGGGTATTTTGGCTTTGGTAGTCGGCGTTGTCATGGCTTACTGCAAGCGTAGTTTGTTACAGGTTGCGGTATCTTGTTGCGCCGTGGTATTTATTTTGGAATTATTTTTGGTTTAGGGTTGTAATTTCTGCCGTTTTGTGTTATAATAGTAACAAATATAGTTCTGACGACAAAGAGTATCGATGATACGATTCATTTACATTCTGCGTGGAAAGAGCAAGAACATAACGCCCCTTTTCAAGGGTTGATTGCATTTACGGTTCTTTGCCTTTTTCTCGGCAAAGAACTTTTTTTATTATCGGTTGGCAGGACGCGAACCTGTCAAACTAAGAAAGGATGATTTTTATGGCAAATTACAATGTAAAATCTTTAAAAGCCGAAGAATTTATCAATCATCAAGAAATATTAGACACCTTGGCCTATGCCGATGCTAATAAGGAAAACTGGGAGCTGATCGACTCTTTGATCAAAAAAGCCGCCGCTCGCAAGGGACTTAGCCACCGAGAAGCATCGGTACTGCTGGCTTGTGAGGACAAAGAACGGATTGAAACCATTTATGCCCTTGCCCGCCAAATCAAAAAGGATTTTTACGGTAACCGCATTGTAATGTTTGCGCCTTTGTACCTTTCCAACTACTGTGTGAACGGATGCACCTATTGCCCCTATCACCTGCAAAACAAGTGCATTGCCCGTAAAAAGTTAAGTCAAGAAGAAATTGTAAAAGAGGTCACTGCTCTGCAAGATATGGGGCACAAACGCTTGGCTTTGGAAGCAGGCGAGCACCCCACCATGAATCCGATTGAATACATTTTGGAAAGTATTCAAACCATTTATTCCATTCAGCACAAAAATGGTGCTATTCGCCGTGTCAACGTAAACATTGCCGCCACCACGGTGGAAAATTACCGCAAGCTGAAAGAAGCAGGCATTGGTACCTATATCTTGTTCCAAGAAACCTACCACAAAGAAAGTTACGAACAACTCCATCCTACAGGGCCCAAAAGTGATTATGCTTACCACACCGAAGCCATGGACCGTGCCATGGAGGGCGGCATTGACGACGTAGGTTTGGGTGTACTGTTCGGTTTGGAGCTATACCGTTATGAATTGGCAGGGCTTTTAATGCACGCCGAGCATTTAGAAGCGGTACACGGTGTTGGCCCTCACACCATTAGCGTACCTCGCTTAAAACGAGCAGACGACATTAACCCCGACGATTTTGACAACGGCATAAGCGATGAAATTTTTGAAAAACTCATTGCCCTTATTCGTATTTCGGTTCCCTACACCGGCATGATCATTTCTACCCGCGAAAGTGCCGCGGTGCGTGCCCGTGCGTTGGAATTGGGGGTTTCGCAAATCAGCGGGGCTTCTCGCACCAGCGTTGGCGGTTACTGTGAGCCTGAGCCGGAGGACGAAACCACCGAACAATTTGACGTAAGCGACAAACGCACCTTAGACGAAGTGGTACGTTGGTTGATGGAACTTGGGTTTATTCCTTCTTTTTGCACTGCATGCTATCGAGAAGGTCGCACAGGCGACCGATTTATGACCCTGCTCAAAGCGGGCGAAATTCAAAACTGCTGTCATCCCAATGCCTTAATGACCTTAAAAGAATTTTTAATGGACTATGCCTCTCCCGAAACCAAAGCCTTGGGTGAAAAAGTGATTGAAGCGGAGCTAAACAACATTCCCAAAGAAAAGGTACGGCAAATCGCCAAAGACAACTTGGAAAAAATAGAAATGGGGATTCGAGATTTCCGTTTTTAAGGAGGAAGCCGACATGAGTTTGAACACCACACCTTCGGGGGAACGGATTCACATTGGAGTATTTGGTCGTCGCAATGCGGGGAAATCCAGTTTACTCAATGCCATTACAGGACAATCCATAGCGGTGGTAAGTGACGTAAAAGGCACCACCACCGACCCCGTGTATAAAGCGATGGAATTGCTCCCTCTTGGTCCCGTGATGCTGATAGACACTCCGGGGTTAGACGACGAAGGCAAACTTGGCGCTTTGCGGGTTGAAAAAGCGAATCAAGCCATGGCAAAAATCCATATTGCTTTGGTAGTAGCCGACGCCACGGTAGGGCTTACCTTTTTTGAGCAACAGATCATAGATGCCTGCAAGCAAAAAGAGATTCCCACCTTGGTGGTCTACAACAAGGCAGATTTGTTGCCTCAATTGCCTACCGACGACCAATTATACGTAAGCGCTATAACGGGGTTGAATATAGACACCCTAAAAAATGCTTTGGCACAGTTAAAACCTGCCGCCACACAAGACGCCCCCTTGATATCCGATTTGGTGAAGGCAGGCGACTTGGTAATTTTAGTAACGCCCATTGACGGCAGCGCCCCCAAAGGGCGGTTGATTTTGCCACAACAGCAGGTGATTCGCGAGCTGTTGGAAGCAGGCGCTTTGGTTACAGTGGTACAACCCAACCAACTGCCGACGGCTTTGGCGATCGCCACCCCAAAGATAGTGGTAACCGACTCGCAAGTGTTTGGTCAAGTAACCAAAATGGTACCGGAGAGCATTCCACTCACTTCTTTTTCCATTTTAATGGCACGGCACAAGGGCTTTTTAGAGACCGCTGTAAAGGGTGCTGCCACCTTGTCCAATCTGCAAAACGGCGACAAGATTCTTGTTGCCGAGGGGTGTTCTCATCATCGACAATGCGAAGATATCGGCACAGTGAAACTCCCCCGTTGGATTCGGGAATTTACCCATTGTCAACCGGAATTCACCTTTACCGCAGGACAGGAATTTCCCACAGATGTGAGCGATTACAAACTGATTATTCATTGCGGCGGATGTATGCTTAACAATCGACAGGTGCTTGACCGCATGAATCGATCCATCGACCAAGAGATTCCTTTTACCAATTACGGTACCGCCATTGCTTATATGAACGGCATTTTGCATCGGTCACTATCCCTTTTCCCCCATCTGCAACAACTGGTGAAAGGAGAATGAATATGGAAACACGCGTTGCTATTCTTTCTATTATTGTAGACAACCCCGCAAGCGTGGAGCCACTCAACGAACTGCTCCATGAATTCCGAGAGTACATCATAGGACGAATGGGACTTCCCTATCGTCCAAAAGATATGAATATTATTTGTGTCGCCATAGATGCTCCCCAAGATGTGACCAGCACTCTTTCGGGAAAAATCGGGCAACTAAACGGAGTCAGCGCCAAAACGGTATATTCAAAGAAATAAGTAAAAACGGTGCGAACCTTGCGTAGGTTTCGCACCGTTTTCTTTTATATAAACAAGGAATCGTTATACCGTAAGGCAGCAAGCACTAATTTTTCTAGCGGTCTGCCGTAAATAGCCTGTGCCCGCTCGCTTTCGCAATAAAATCCCAAGAAAGGTTCCAACCCACCCTGTTGTGTAATCAAAAAATCCACCAAAATGGGTCCAATCCAATAATCAACGAAGGAATCATCCACCAAATAGGGCAACTTTTCACCTGCTCTTTCATACGCAAGTTGCACGAACGCCCGTCGATAGTTTTCGGGAGTAATTTCCATCTCGTTCATTTCAAGCATAGTTTCTATTTGCACGTTTTCATTCGGGTCAGAACTTCGGTTAATTCTCACATCAGTTTGCAAATATTCATATTCCTCTTTGGCAATCTCGGTTTGCCAAATCAATTCTATATAAGTAGCAAAGCCTTCTCGCACCATTGACTCAGGTGGATATTGAACCTGACCGTTTACGTCGCAAATCAAATGCACATATTCATGGACAAAATCGCAGTAATTGGCACAATACATCACTTGCTCCTTATACTCTGAACGAATAGAGCCTTCATAAATGTGCTGATTATCAAACACACATTTGGGATTGGTGTCGGCCGACATAGTCCATCCCAGATAATCATTGATTTCTTTTGCAATACGATCGCCTTCGTTGCAAATCGCTTCACTGTTTTCCTCTTCTTGTTGAAACTCATATTGAAGCGAAGCAGATTTCATTTCAGATAAATTGGTAGAGGCACATCCAACCATCAAACAAAAACAAAGCAACATAGCAATTATACTGTATATCCTCACTTTCATCGTTCTTCCTCCTTTTGAAATGCATAGTAGCAACTTACCCGACCACTATAAAGATAGTCACCGCTTTTGTGTTCTACCAACAAATACTGCTTGCCGTCGATTTCTTTCACCCAATACCGATTTGCAAATTTATTTTCCTTATCTAAAATCACACCTTTGGTATAGGAATCCAATCGCACATAATCGCCGTTTTGACCATGAAACATCCGAATGCAAAGTCCTTGTGGGGTGATTTGCATTTTGGTAATCCACCAATCGTTTTGAGATGTTCTCGGTGTTTTCGGTGAAAAATCCTCCATTGATGAAACCAAATCGCAGGTATGCCACGTTCCAATTAGTGCCTCGTCCATCACATATGGCAAGTCAACCTTATCCTGTGCAACATAAGTTTCTTCCAAGGTGTACGGCTTGTTGTCAAGCTGGCGATATACATAGCACCGTCCATTGTTATCATCGGTCGCAACCACATCCTTATGCCATTCCACCACCAAAAAACGCTGGTTGCTTTGTTCCACCATACGGCACGCATTGGCAACCACCGCTCGGCGTTTGGAAGATAAAACATAAACAACCCCTTTACTCCAGGAAATATGGCGATAAAATGCGCCGCCCGGCAAAAAATAAAGTACCGAATAAAGCGGCTCCTTGATTGGTGTTATGTTAACCAAATCATAAGAAGCGGAAGTTTCCCCTATCAGTTCCCACTTACCGAGCATTTGGTCACAATTTTCGAAATGAAGATGGATCAGCAGATCAGATGGTGTTATCGGTTTATTTATTGGTTCGCCGAATTCCGCCAATTTCTTTTCAATGTTCATAATCGAACCAGATAATTCTTGCTTCTTGCCATGCAAAGCTTGTTGTTTTTGTTGTTCGTCTAGCGAAAGTAAGCGACGAATTTCTCGTAATGAATACCCCAATCTTTCCAGTGATCGTATTTCATCAAACACCATTTTTTGCTCGTCTAAATAATAGCGATAATTACTGAATTCATTCACGTAAGCAGCTTTTAATATGCCAATGTTATGATAATACCGCAGGGTTTTTGTTGTGGTACCACACAATTTGGCAAAGGCACCAATGGTTAGCACTAAGGTCACCTCCAAAATTTTTGAATATTATAACATTCCTGTTAAGGGGAAAGTCAAGGGGAAAAGCTTGATTTGATTTGTTATTTTTTTGTCGTTTTCGGGCGGTTTTTCGAGGTGGTTTTGGTAACCCCCCGCATTTTTGTTAACGGTTTATCAATCTGAGTGATTTTCGCAAGATTTAAGCCGCTTTTATTGTGACAAAAATTCACAAAATCCTTGACAAAAGCAAAAAATCGTATATAATAATGGTAAATGGTTCACAAACCAAGTAATTTTATTGGAGGTTACTCTTATGTCTCGTGTATACAATTTTTCTGCAGGCCCCTCTATGTTGCCTGAAGCAGTTTTGGCTAAAGCCGCTGCCGAAATGCTGGATTATGAAGGTTCCGGTCAATCCGTTATG
>JAZRFL010000104.1:0-12164 GCA_045661365.1 Acutalibacteraceae bacterium
ATGGTTACTATGGCGTGTCGTGGAAGCAATTTGGTTGTACGTGTATAGCGGCTTTTTACTTTACTGTCGATCACATCGAAGATTACCTTCCTCTTTTGCGATTTGAGCAGGCCTCTTATCAAACCAATTCCGATCACGTAACGCAGTAACCTTTCTCATTCCCCTGCCCTGTTGCGGGGCAGGGCACAATGAATCAACGAAAAAACCGGGAAAACGTTTTGTTTTCCCGGTTTTTGATTGGTCGCTTTTATTTTTTCATTACGCAACCATGATCCGCCTATTTTTGATCAACGGATTACAGTTCCAGTCGGTCACCCGCCCGAATATAGGTTACGGCTTCTCCCATGGTTTGCTTACAATAGGCAAAGGGCTCTTCGCCGGTGCAATGACAAGTATAATAGGTACAGTCGTAATCTTGCAGGGTTGCGGCTGCCAAGTCCAAGGTGGCTTGGTGGTCAGAATTGGTAGGATCTAATTTCATAAAATGAAATCCTCCGATCACCACATGGGGGTTCACCCACTCCATTAGGTTTAAAATCCCCTTGTGAGAACACCCGCTCACCAAGATCCGTTTTCCCTGTTCCTCGATCACCAAATACTGCTCGTGGGCAAACTCGTCGGCTACCCGCTCGTTCCCCGTTTGCTTGGTCAGACCATAGGCATCGGTATGGTAAGCACGCACAAGGTGGTTTCCGTCAAACAGCCGCACATGAGGCGCAAGGGCACGCTCGCCTTGGGTCAAAATTACGCGGGGATGGGTTTTATCGCAAGGATCTAAGCCGATATATTCCTCTTTTCCGTTGAAATACTCCCCAAAGGCAGTTTCATGGATATAGACAGGAGCGGTTTGGTTGACCTGCCAAAAGGCAGACAAGCCGCCACCATGGTCGTAATGTCCGTGTGACAGCACTGCCAGATCCACTCGTGACAAGTCCACACCCATACGCTCGGCGTTGGTCACAAACCCGTCGGTTTGCCCCATGTCAAACAAAATACCCAGTCCTTCGGTTTCTATATACAAGCTCAACCCGTGTTCGGCAAGCAAAGACGGGTCGGTTGCGGTATTTTCCATCAATACGGCCAGCTTCATACCATCAGTTCCCTACCAATTGCTTTACGCAATCGGCACCGGCAGACAGGGCAAATTCGATTTCTTCCGCACCTTCGAATTCCAAGGTCAGGTAACCGTCATATCCCGCTTGCTTCAAGGCACGCACGCAGGATACCAGAGGAACAATGCCATGTCCCGCCACAGTCCCCCGCAAAAAGTTTCCTCCACGGGTAGGGAAAAACCCTTGAGGAATCAGTTTTTCTTGCCCCGATTTCAACAAAAAGTCTTTGATATGTACGTTAAAGGCATAGGGCGCACACCGACCCACTGCCGTAACGGGATCTTCGTCTACACACAAAAAATTACCCGTGTCCACAAGCAACCCAAAGTTGTTGTGAGCAACCGTGTTGACCAGTTGTTCTACCCGCAACGAATCTTGACTGAAATACCCGTGATTTTCGGTACAGGTACGAATCCCCTTGGTAGCGGCATATTCGGTTACTGCTCGGCAAATGTCCGCAAATTTGGGCAAGCAATTGGCATACCCTTGGTAACCGCGAGTCCCTGCGGGAAAAGCAAACCCTATGTCGTGTCGAACCAAATCGGTTCCCAACAAAGCGGCAACGTCGATTTCGGCCTTTAATTCTTCGATTACCGCTTGCTTGTCTTGCCCTAACATATCGGCACCCACACTATAGCAAGAAATGGCTATACCGTTGCGGTCGGCTTCTTCTTTCAACAATTTGGCATAGGTTTGTTTGTCTGACCCGTCGTGGGGACTCAGGGTAATAAATTCAATCGCATCGAACCCCAATTCTTTGGCACGTTTGATCACCGAAAATTGGGTTTCGGTCCCTTTGTTGATCAAGCCTTGAAAGCTATAGGACGAAACAGAAGTTTTCATACAGGTTCTCCTTTTTATAAAATGTCGTGTATCATAAGTCCCAATAGGATCTGTGCGTTGGTCCAGCCGGTTTCGGCGGCGTTGACCGCCCAGCCCACGTCATGCGGGCAACCGTAGGGCTCGTGTAATTCCATGTCAAACCCACGGAACCAACAGCCGTCTAACAACGGGTCACTACTGTGGGATTGGCAAGAAAGGAAAAATGCCGCAACCTCACGCCACAGTTCCAAAAACCACTTGTCCCCCGTTGCGTAATACGCACAGGCAAAACCAAGGGGCAACCAGTTGACCGAATAAAGCAGATCGGCAACGGGGTCTCCGTTTTGGGTCAAAAGCGAACATTCTCCCATAGATTCTCGCGAACAGGCGGCGGCATAGCCGGTGTCCCATTCCCGATACCCGCCGCTGGCGTGCTTGTACGCTTGCAGGTCATTTACCACACGGTAGAGCATTTCTTTGTGTTTGGGTTCTTTCGTTACCGAATACAGCACCGCCAAGGGAAATACCAAGCGACACATTTCTTGGGTCTCGCTTTGCTCCCGTTTGGTGTTGGGATACGCCGCCATAAGTGTTTCCAATCCCTTGCGTGCCACGGTTAAATACACGGGATTTTTCCCATGCCGATAAGCCAACAACAGCGCGGCATGGTAGTAGGCGTTGTAGTGTGCGCTGACATGGCCGCTGTCGGCATTTTTCAGCCCGTTCATTCCCTCTTCGGTCAAACCCGGCAGATCGGTGCGAAATACACGGCAACCGTCTTTTGGGGTGGTTTTGACCAAAAAGTCAAGAGCCTTGCAAATTTCTGAAAAATAGGTGTCGTTACCCAAAAGCAGACAATCCAACAGTCCCGAAAACAGGGCTCGTGCCACGTCATCTTGATAACACACCTGCCACGCTTGGGAAGTCCAACGCAACATACCGTCAAACAACCCGCCATGCACCTGTAAAGGGCCGTAAATCAAAGAATCCAAGTTGTCCCCTACGTTACGGTATGCTTCTGCTCCGTATACATGGGCGTACAATTTAAAAACGGCGGCGGCCTCACCACAGCAATCGGCACGTACAGCGGTAGACATCGTTTGTTTGCCGTCGGGCGAAATGTTGTGACGAAGTCCCTCTAAAATACCGCCTTTTCCCTGATCCACCAAAAATTGCGCCAGCCATTTTACCCCTTTTTCTACCGCCTGCTTGCGACACGCCTCGAAAACAGCATGGTCTGACAGATCCCCCACCCCAAAGGTCAATATCGGATCGGGAAATCGGTGGGGTTGATTCCCTGTTAAAAAGCGTGCTATATAGGAAATTACCTTTTGCCACGCCTTTTTCGGAGCAAAACGGGCTTTGTTATAATCCGAAAGCGAAAAGGAAGACATAAGCAGGTTGCTCCCCAGCCGCCACAAACCGCATTTGCTGTCTTGCAGAAGCTCTTGCTTTGTTCCGTCCAAATGGGCATGGGCTACAATGCGCTCCTTGTACACCAGCAAGGGGGTATAATCTTCGGGTAACACGTAGGGTTGCATCATATGATTGGCCTCATCGTCCAACAGATCCCCCATGGCAAGTCCGTCAAGCTCTTCGTCAACACAAATCAGCCGACTGCGTACCGTGGCCACCCCGTCTGCGGAATAGATTCCCAAAAAGCTGTTGACCGCTTCCAAAAACATGGGTTTTCCTTTTTGGGCTTCTGTTTCCAGCGCGGCGCGCAAACGTGCATCTAACACCCGACCAAACCCAAGCACACAAAATGCGTCAAAAGGGTTCAAGTCCAATCCGATCGCTTCGGACGCGGTTGTTTGGGTGATCTCGCACCCGCAACGACCTAACACGTCGGTCAAATCGGTGGGGCGTTTGGTTATGATAAGAAGTTTCATGTCAATTCCTCTTTTTATGAAATCCCTGTTTGTAACACAAAAACAACTGTTTGATCGCGGTTACAGATTGATTTCATAATTTTCATCGATCAAAATATAATTCACTTCATGGCGTTGTGCCAAAGACAACACCTTGGCATTGTCAGCCAACACCTGTTCAAGGGTGCAATCATCCGCCACACGATTTTCGATCACGTTGGCATATTTCCGAATACAGTCAAAATGAGTGCGAACGTAGCGCTCACTCATGACAAGACAGTAATAGCGGATGTGCGCAAGATATGATGGTTCAAAATCCTGTGCGTAGTCAAAAGGAATATAACAACCTTCCACAATGAGATTTTGGTCGTTTTCTATGGCGGTTTTGATCATTTCCCGTACGATCGGCCATAAATAATCGGTCAAATCCCTGTCGTCACTGAACGGTGTCAACCGAGTATTGCCACTGCGAATCAAGCCCATTTTGAGATGATCGACAGACAAATAGGGATAATGATATTGTTCCAACAACCGTTGCGCCAATGCGGTTTTTCCCACATGAGACGCCCCTGCAATAAGTATGACCACCGCGCTCCCCCCTTTGTTTGTATCATTATATCACATCTTGATAAAAAAAGAAATGGGATTTAGGCAAAAAAACGATTGATTTACCAAAAGACAGGAGCCGTCTTCCCACCATGTAACAAAGCACCGAATCCAAGGATTCGGTGCTGTGTTTTGTAAGGGTTATTCTTCTGCAGGGAACCGATCGATTTTGCCAACCACCTTTTTCAGGATATGCAAAGCATCGTCAGAGGAGGTCTTCTCATCTCCGTCCACGTCGGCAAGAACCTTTTGTTCATCGGTAAGGGTAACATTGCCAACCACGGCCTTTAGCACTTCTAACGCATCGGCGGCAGAGACTTTGCCATCCCCGTCCACGTCGCCGTAAGCAATGGCATTGGGGTCAAAGGTTGCGTAAGCGGTGTATTTGGCTTGCAGTTCTTCAGTCAACAATGCCACGGCATCGCCTTTAAGGGAAGATTTTTCCAAATCGCTTTGCAGTTGTTCCCATTGGTCATCGGTCAAATCTGCTTCATCGGGGTCGGCAGGATAGTTTGCCAAAACCGTTGCCAGATGAACTGCGTTGGCTTTCAGACTGAACACTGCAAGATTTTCCAGCAAGTCAAAGACTTCTTCAGGAAGGGCGGCGATTGCCTCGTTAATGGCATCAATTTCGCCTTGATAAGAAGCATCCAAATTGCTGTCGGGCAAGGCGGCAATACGGTCGTCCACCGCTTTTGCGGCGGCTTCTTGTTCTGCTTGGGCTTTCAAGGTTGCCAGGGTTTGCTCGGCGGTTACCAATACGCCAAGTTTAGTAACGTAGGCTTTTTGGGTATCGGTCAATGCTTCATACGCTTCACGTGCGGCGGTAATAGCAGATTCTTTATCTAGTGTTACCGTGCCAATGGCGGCAATCTTGTCTTCGACTGCCTTGATAGCGTTTTGTTCCACGTAATCTTGCTCTGCTTGCGCTTTCAGTTCGGCAATCTTGGCTTCGGCGGCGTTGAGCGTATCAAGATTGGTAACATACCCCTTTTGGGCATCGGTCAAAGCCTTGTAAGCATTTCTTGCAGCAACTACCGAAGACTCGTCATCCAAGGATTGCACGTTCAAAGCGGCGATTTGGTTCATTACCGCTTGTGCGGCGGCTTTATCGGCGGCTTCTTGTTCCGCCTGGGCTTTCAGTTCGGCAATCTTGGTTTCGGCGGCGGTGAGCACGCTCAATTTGGTAACCAAAGATTTGGCTTGGTCGGGTAATGCGTTATAAGCCGAGCGGGCGGCGATAACTGCCGATTCGTTAGCAAGAGTAATGGATGCAGGCAAAGCGGTGATTTGATTGTCAACCTCTTTTGCCATGCCTGCATAATCTACTTGCGGCATAATGGGGTCATAGGAAATGGTGAAGTTGTTGTTGCCGTAACCGATGAAATCTTTGTTATAACGGGTGGCAATATATTCACCGGTAACGGTTTTGCCTTGGTTGCTGAACCGCAACATAAACAAACTACCTAAACCGCCGTAGGTATTTTCGTAACCTTGGGGGTCGGGTACCAAGAATTGGTACACATTGCGACCGGCATCGTTTTTCGAGGTTAATAACCCAACCCCGTTTTGACCGGGCGTGGGATAAGAGTTGTGAGCACTGAAGGTCATAAATACGTTGGGGTTCACTTTCACAAACTTATTCCAAACGTCAATGCCTTTATATCCTGCGGCAAGGGCTTCGGTTTCTTCGGTGTAACCCAAAGTACCGTTGTGTACTTGCAGGTAAGAGTGGGTCACCAGAATTACGTTGTGGTCGGCATGAGCCTGCACCACTTGGTTTGCCCAGTTCAGCACGTCGTCTTTGGGATAACAAGCAAGCACAAGCACCATATATTTAACGCCGCTTACCGTAAAGGTGTAGTACAGGTTGTCGGTTTTGCCAACCTCTTTGGCACCTGCCAAATAGGGGTTTCCGCTTACTTGTTCGCTGTAAGGCAAGAAGGCGTTGTAAGCCGCATTGGCACCGCCGCCAATGTCGTGGTTACCAATGGTGGTAGCGTAAGGCATACCGCCGTCTACCAACATTTGGAAACCTTCCCGTACGGTTCGCCATTCCGCCAATTTGTTACCGCTGGTCATATCGCCCAGTTGTAAGGTCATCAGGGTGTTTTCGGTGCCGGCACGGTCCAGAATATATTGCATGGAGTTAAGGTAAATATCTTTTTGTTGGCTGTTCCAGTTTACCGCATAGTGCAGGTCGCTTAAGATAGCCAACGAGAAATCCCCTTTGGCAAAGTTTGCCAAATTACCCAAGTGGGAAGAAGGAATGGTTTGGAAGGTTTTGGGGGCATCGCTTGCCAAGGTGCCGCCTGCTTCGTAGGTGGTGAGCCAATCGTAGTTGCAAACATAGCCTTTTTGGGTTTGGGTCAAAGCGTTGTATGCAGTACGGGCTTCGGTCAGTTGCGCATGGGAACTGTTTTTGGTCAGTTGCGAAATCAAACCTGCCACATCTTTGGCGGCAATCTTGTTGGAGTATTCAGCAGAGGCAAGATAGGCGCTGTTGACAAAACGGATGTCGTCAATAATGGTGTAGAAGCCTTGTTTGACGCTACCGCCTGCCATATACATACGGAAAGCAAACGCATCGTTGGTCAAAAGGCTTTCCAAAGGCATAACAATGTGGTTCCACCCCTGTTTTACGTTAGAGAAAGCGGTTCTCATATTGGCGGCGGACACTTGGGTGCAGGAATTATCCCAACCGGTGGATTTTACGTTTCGCACCGAAAGACGCATATCGGCTGTGCCAATGTTCCAAAGAGAGGGGTCGCTGACAAAGAAGTCAAAGGTTATGTGGGTTGCCCCTGCAATGTTGCAACCGGTAGAGGCGGCTGCCGCTTCGCAATAAACATACCAATACAATCCGTCGTTGCGGTCAACGGCGTGTTCAAACATAGCGGCACCGGTACCTTCCACCCGCTTGTTTACGGTGATGGTGGTGGTAGCGGCTTCTTGGGCGGTGCGTTCGGCATTATCCAGATTGCGGAATGCAAAACTCACGGGATTGGAAGAAATGTTAGTAACCATATTATTCAGATGTGCTACATTTGCCACCAAGGGCTTTTGCTCGTCGGTCAGGGCAAGATAGGCGCTTTGTACTGCATACACCTGAGTCGAGGTGGAAGAAGCATTCAGTGTGCCGATTTGCGCGGCCACGTCTTTGGCGGCAATGGTGTTGGCGTATTGTTGACTCTTTAAGTAAGCACCCGAAACAAAGCGGATGTCGTCAATGATAGTATAGAAGCCGTTGGGGGCAGTACCGCTTGCGAAATACATACGGAACGCCCATACGTTATTGGTGGTAGCGGTAGAACGGTCTAAGGGGAGTACCACGTGGTTCCAGCCGGTTTTCAGCGCTTTGAAAGTGCTGTTCATATCGGCGGCGGGTACCTGACCGGCCTTAGAGTTCCACCCGTCGGAGGAATCCCGCAGGTTTACACGGGTATCGCCGGCAAGCGTCCATTTGGAAACGTCGCTCACGTACAGATCAAAGGTCATATATTCCGCGCCGGTAATGTCGGGACCCACCGTGTCGTTGGTGCTGTCGTTGCAATACACGTACCAGAACAAGCCGGCAGCATCCGACGTATACGCCCATTTGATAGCACCGGTCCCTTCTAAGTAGTTGGTGGTTTCGGCGGTACGGTTTTGGGTACCGTTGCCGCCGTTTACACCCACAAGGGTATCCAACGAGCGGAATTGAATGTTCACCGAAGCTTCGGCGGCGGCGAGCTTATCCAAGTTGTAAACATATTCCTTGGCGCCGTCGCTCAAAGCATCATAAGCAGAGCGAGCCGCTTTGATATCGGCAACCCCACCGGTTTTGTAAGCAAATGCAATGGCTGAAATCACAGGTTTTGCTTGGTTACGTGTGTTGTTTACCGCTTTGCCTTCTGCGTTGAGCAGACGCACGTCGTCTAACAATACGTAAGCATCTTCTGCGGTAAGCGTAACCGCAGTACAGCTATTGTCAAAGGCAATCCACATATTCTTAACAGCGGTATTTTTCACATTGATGGGAACGGTAAAGTGATTCCAGCCCTCTTTCATGGTTTTGGCTTGGTCGGTAAAGTAGAAGGTACCTGCATCGGAGGAGCTCCAGGAAGCTTGAGTACCAAACCGCACCGAAGCGTCTTTGCCTTCGGTAAAGGTTACTCCGTGCAAGAACAGGTCAAAGGAAACGTAGGTGGCGGAGGAAAAATTCAATCCGCTATCGCCCCCAATGCCAACAAGCGAAATGTTGATGCCGTTTTGGGAGCCGGTCAAAGTACCGCTGGCGGGTTTGGGCCAGTTAGAGAACAAACTGCCGTCCCCTTCGGTGTAGCGGTCGGGAATAATCGAACCTTTGGGATAATTGGTACCGGTGTTACCGGCAGGCAAAATAACAAGCGAGTTGTTGTTCAGCCCGTCAATTTGCAAGTCTAAATATTCACCTAAGTTGGCAATCGCATGTTCGGCGGCAACCAAGGTGCTGTAATTGCTCACTTTTAGTTGCAGGTCGGTAGACAAGGCGTTGTAGGCGGCACGGGCAGACATAACGGCTGTTTCGTGAGCAACGGTAATCTCTGGGGTGGCAGGCAAAGCGGCAATTTGCATGGCTACCGCTTTGTAGGCGTCTGTGTTTTTGGCTTCAGCGCTGTCCAAATAGGCTTGGTTGACAAACCGCACGTCGTCCATGAGCATATAAAAGCCTGCTTTAGCGGACGAAGCGGGGAACTGAATGCGATAGCCCCAAATCACCGTTTGGGTGGCAACTGAGGTGTCAATGGGCAAAACCACACGGTTCCAACCGTTTTTCAACGAGGAAAAAGCGGCATACAAATCGGCAGATTTTACCTGACCGCAGGAGGTGTCCCATTGCCCTGTGCCTTGGGCAGAGGCTAAACTGCGAAGCCCGATCAGGCAGTTGTTGGTCAGGGTCCATTTGGATGTATCGCTAACGTAAAGGTCAAAGGTCATAAACTGGGCACCGGCAATATCAAGACCGGTGTTGGCATAGGCCGCAGGCGTACGGCCATACCAGTACAAACCGTTTTGGTCCCCTTTGTAACCGAATTTAACCGAGCCGGTTCCTTCCAACCGTTCGGTAGAAACAGCCATATCTTTAATGGCGGTGTTGGTAGCAGGTTCCATATCCTGCCGTTCGGTACTGTCTAAAGCGTTAAAAGCTACGTTGACCACGTCTGCCGCAAAAACCGTACCGGGCACGATTAAGGTGCACAGCAAAGTAATCATGAGCAAAGCGGCCAAAATACGTTTGCAATTTTGCATGTGTGAGTCCTCCTAAAATTCTATAGTAAAGTCATTTCAAACACCAAAAACTCATTGGGGATCGTTACGACTTTTCTATTTTTTATTATACTACAAACCGCGCACCGTTTCAAGAATATTTATTTTGTAAGTATACTTTATTTTCCAAAAACACGGTTAAACAAAAAAAATCCCGACGGGCAAAATGCCCGTCGGGGGGAGGAAGTAAGCTTGATGCAAAAAAATCAAGCCGGAGTCAAATAAGTCAAGGTATAACTATAGGTCGAGCCACCATGGTCACCACCGGGATGCTGGGCGGTATTCATGTAGCAACTTCCCAGTTTTACGTACATATAGCGAGAAGTCGCGCTGGCATCGTAATCGTTGGCGTTGACCGTTACGTCGGTACGGTTGGAGGCACCGGGAACGTAAGTGCCGTCTGCCAAGTTACCTACAGGGCCCTTGCCCTCCTTAGACCAGTCGGCAACGGTAGTCCAGCTGGTACCGTTGAAGGATACCGCAACGGTATAGTTACCGAAAATATCCAAGGTCATAGAGGCTTGTTTGTAGGTGTTCAGGTCGATCTTCCAAATAAAGTTGGTATTGTTATCGCAGAAATAGGTACCGTCGGAAACATAACCGGTACTGCTGGAAAGCAGCGGGTCACTAGCCTTGGTATCATCTTTGGTAAAGTGGTTGAAGGAATCATATACATAGTTGGTGGGCAACTGTACATAATTCTTGCCCCAGGTTACTTCGAAGGTAATGGGATCGTTTACATCGGGGTTGTTGGCTTTAATGATCAACGCTTCGGTATAATCATCCCAGTTGGTAATAAAGGCAACCTCTTTCCCCGAGGCGGCTTTTGCCGTTACCTTTTGGGGATATTTACCGTTACCAAGCAACAGCGAAGCCGCTACCGAGTTCGAGGGGTTGGTAATGGTAAAGCGGGTTATGGTATCGGTTTGATAACGAGCAGCCGTTTCGGTACCGCCGGTGAAGCAGAAACGAGGAATATCGTCATTGTCTTGATTGGTAATATCGTAGTACAGAACAGCTTCTTGACGAGGAATACCGGTACCACCGGGCACAACTTCCAGGTTGGGATGGAGCAGATTGATAAAGGTGCGGTTGTTGGCCGTTTTGCTGGCGGTGGTGGGGCTGTAGTAAGCAAAGTAGTTACCGCGCACCGACACGAAGGACACACCGCTCTTATAGGTGGTAGAAGTTCCTGCCAAGGCTTTTTCTACCAAGCGACGAACCATGTTAGTACCGTTGGCAGAACGAGAATAGTAAGCAGAGGGCAAACCGACGATCACAGCTTTACCGCTGCCTACCGTTGCTTCAATACCTACGTTTTTGCTGCCTACCTTCATGAAGGAGGTAAAGCCGCTACCGGTAAAGGACAAGGTATATGCGGGATAACCGGAAGGAATGGTATCGCAGGTTACACCCGACCAGGAGGGAGTACCGCTTACGTTGGTTGCATAAGAAATGCTCAATCCCAATTTGTCGAACATATCTTTGTAAGGCGTTTTACCCTTTTGACCCCACCATTGAGAGGAGAGGCTGTCGAAGCCGTCGCGACCATTAAGCATCAGCAAGCGACCACCGGCTTTTACCCAAGTGGCAATGGCGGCATTGGCTTGTTCGGTCAAGGGTTTCAAAGCGTCATAGGTGATAATCAGCACCTTAACGTCTTTCAGTTGAGCGGTGGTGCTCAAGGTATCCAGGTTTACGGTATCTACGGGTACACCGTCGTTTTGCAAGGACATATAAATACCAGAGAAGGTATCTTTCGAGTGACCGTTGATTACGTTATTGGAACCCAAGTGCCAACCCATAGAGTCAGAAACTGCCAAAGCAACACCGGGGGTTGCGGCGTAATTGGCGCCGTACATATCCGAATTGCTGAATTCTTGATACATTTTGTTTACGCTAAGCTGAACAGTCTTGTAGTCCATACCCATAGCGGTAAAGGCGCGTTGGGGCCAAATGGTGGATTGGAAGGAAGTGGTGTCGTTTTGCATCATAGCGGCAACAACGGTTTGTTTCCAGTTTTCTTCCAAGGTTTCTTTGTCAATGGCGCCATTGTCAGAAGCAGGGTCTTGCAACAGATACAAGGCTTTGCCATCGCTCATAAGTTCGCCGTAGCTGTTGTAGGCATACATAGCGTTCATAAATACGTTGCCTACACGGTTACCGCCGAACATGAAGGGTTGGGAAGCGTCGTCTGACCAAGTTTGGCCGATTACACCGTCAATGGTAGAAATGTTGGCATACATAGAAGCACCGGTAGAAATACCGTGGTGCATGTAGCTCAAAGGACCGTGGGTAGTAACCAAAACCTTTACATCGGGGTATTTGGCTTTGATTTTGCCGGACAATACTTCAAAAGCGTTTTTGAATGCCCAGGCTTTCAATTCTTGGTTTTTCCACATAGCCTCGGCACTGGAGGTGGGATCTACCCAGTTGGTACCGGAGTGTTGTTTTTACAGATCTT
>JAZRFL010000105.1:0-2409 GCA_045661365.1 Acutalibacteraceae bacterium
TGAAAAAAGAGAAGAAATTTTGGAAAACATCAGGGATAACGACTATGATGCAGTCGTTATGGCATACAGTTGTTTTGAAATGATACCACTTTCTTTTGATTATTATGAAAGTCAAATAAACTTTCAAAAGGAAATGATTGAGAAAATCATGACGGCGGTATTTGGAAACACATACCGGCTCATAGACGCGGACAGACTGTTGTCTGAGTTAGACGATGTGGACTTTTGTATGTGCCAAACATTCGACCGCGAACTTATGCTGTCTAAAGCAGGAGTGATTGACACAATTCGCCGCGCGCGAACATTTGTTATAGACACGAAGAAACACACGGGAAAGTGGATATGGGATGGTGAAAACAATGCTTATGGTTGTTCAAATTGCCACCACCACGCATACGGGAATACGACTGAATGTTTCGACGGGACTTACAAGTTCTGTCCCTTCTGCGGAGCGAAGATGGAGGTAAACAATGAGGCTGATTGATGCGGATGCTCTTGCTGATGACCTTCTTTATGATGTTGAGTTATGCGAGAGGGCTTTGGACGATACTGACATTGTAGGAAAAGAACGAGAGCGGCTTCAATGGGAAAAGGACTGCAAACAAAACTGCGTATATTACCTGACAGAAACTCCCCCAATAGATGCCGTGTCTGTTGTACGGTGTAGGGATTGTAAATATAGTGCAACGGAAGGGCTTAATGTTACCGCTAAATGTGGAGATTTGGGAAAACGGCACATTAGATTTTGCAAATATGACCTTCCGACAATACTGACGGTAGCGGATACGCATTTTTGTTCGTGCGGAGAAAGGAAAGACGATGTGTGAATACATAGTGCGTGAAACAGGTTCGCCCGGTGCTGTCACGCAAGAAATAGTCGGTGAACTGATACGCTGTCGTGATTGCAGATACTTTCACCACGGGACAACGTGTATTCGCTTCGGGATCAGAATGAGCAAGGCATACGACGATTACTGTTCATACGGGGGGAGGAAAAATGCGGAACAAGTTTCACGCGCAGACGATAGAAACGCCTGACGGCAAGTTTCACAGTATCGGCGAATATCGCCGTTGGGAAGATTTGAAATTGCTGGAGAAGGGCAACGTAATTCACGGGCTGAAACGGCAAGTCAAATTCGAACTGATCCCGGCAACGGTACTGGCGAACGGGAAGAAACAAAGGGCGGTTACATACGTTGCAGATTTTCGGTACTACGATACCCGCGAAGGTAAATGGATAACGGAAGATTATAAGGGATTCCATACGGACATATACAAGTTGAAAAAGAAACTTGTGTTCTATGTCTACGGAATCGAGATCAAAGAAACAGGGAGGGAAGATTTATGATCGCCACATTTATCATTGGTTTCCTGACCGGCGTTGTTGTGCTGGCGGTGGTATGCGTCATTATCGCCGAAGGGAGGAAAAAGTAAATGGGCAGTTATGACTACGGCAAAGCAGATGTCGTCGCGTGGGTGCGGGAACATTTTTTGACCGATGCGGTGATACTGGACGTCGGCGCGTGCGATGGCAAATGGAGAAAGTTACTGCCCGAATACAGAATGGACGCGGTAGAGATATTCGAGCCGTATGCGCGGAAACTGACGGGGTATCGGTATGTATACGCAATAGACATCGCCGGGTTTCACTACGATTGGTACGACCTGATTATATTCGGCGATATAGTGGAACACATGACGCCGAAACGCGCCAAAGCCATGTTGGAATATGCGAAACCACGTTGCGCGGATATGATTATCGCCGTCCCATGGGAATACAAACAAGGCATTGTCGACGGGAACAAATGGCAAGCGCATATACAAGACGATTTGACGCCTGAACTGTTCGCAAAAAGGTTCCCCGGTTTCCAAGTGCTGCACGATCCCGGCAACGGGTATTGCTATTACCACAAGGGGGCGGGGCGGTGAATGAAGCATATAACGTCGATTGCATGGAATACATGAAAACCCTACCCGACAAAGCGTTTGACCTTGCCGTCGTAGACCCGCCATACGGCGACGCGGGGGGGCTTCGCGAATGGTGAAAGGTTCGGAGAACGCTTTGATAGATACCGACGTAAATCGGGGGGGGCGCCATCTTACAAACGGATGCCGTGGGCGTCCACCGGACTGGTGGAACGTGGGCGGGGGTGTACGGAAAAAAATTATCGCGTGGGACGTTGCCCCGAAACAGGAATATTTCGAACAACTGTTTCGCGTCTCACGGAACCAAATTATTTGGGGGGGCAACTACTTCGAACTCCCGCCGACCCGATGCTTTATCATATGGCGCAAGTCGTGGCTGTTTAAGGCGATACTCTTATTAAAAGTATTCACCCCTGTTGCCGCGTATATCTTGGCCGCAGTCTTGCTAGAAATCTTGCCGACAAACATGGTTTTGCCCTCGTT
>JAZRFL010000106.1:0-13940 GCA_045661365.1 Acutalibacteraceae bacterium
TATCAAATGTGGCGTTCGCGGGTACTATATCCGTACAGCCGAAAAACTTGAAGGCTTCGGTGGCGTAGCTCCTGCCGATTTGGAAGACTGGAGCGGTCGCGAAATCATTTGTGAATCTTTCCACGTAGACAACATTCAATCTGCTACCGGTAGCGGTGACAGCAGTATTGCCGGATTTTTGTCCTGCTTCCTCAATGGCGACGGTGTTTATGACTGTATTGAAACTGCCTGCGCTGTTGGTTCGCGTAACCTGACTGCATTGGATGCTCTGTCCGGTATCAAAACTATGGAAGAAACCCGCGAACTGATGAAAACTTTGGATCGCAACGTATATTCCTATGACACCAAATACTGGACTCGTGATGAAGCTACCGGTTTGGTGTTTGGTAAATGTGACAAAACTATGCGGTAAGGATTTCTCGGTAGCATTGTCTGCCATTTGGTAATGACTTATGAGATATGTAGATCTTGTTAATGTTTTAATGGGAACTGATTCTATTCCCAGTTTTTCAAAAGGGAATACCGCACCGTTGGCGACTCATCCGTTTGGTATGGCGTCTTTTGGGATTGAAACAAGAGACTCGATGTTTAGTTTGTTTTTTCATCCCGACGATCACACCACAACGGGGGTGCGGTTGACTCATTTACCCAGCCCTTGGATTGCCGATTATGCTTTTTTAACCGTAATGCCTCAAACAGGTAAAAAGGCTGACGTGACACCTGCATGCAAAAGTGGTTATCGTTGTTGGGAAACCGATATGCATCCCTATGGAATCAGTATGAATTTTTTGCGGTATCGCAACCATATGGATATGGCTCCTACTATGCGAGGCGGTGCTTTCGACGTTACGTGGCAACAACCTGAAGAATTACACCGATTGGCAATCAATTTTGGTCGCCATGTGGCAACAGCCAAAATTGATCGTGAAAACCGCAAACTATACGGAACGGTTTCTACCTATGTTTGGCCGGTTCCTTCTAACTTCAAAATGTTTTTTGTGTTGGAATGTGATCGGGAGTTTGACATGGAGAATTTGGTCGTTGGGACTTCTGAAGGACACGCTGTTGACGGGACTAACGAATTCCGTTCTGACAAATTGGTTGTTAATTTGGCTTTTGAGGCCGACGGTCGTACCGATTTGCATTTCACCATTGCCACATCGTTTATCAGTTTTGAGCAGGCAGAGCAAAATGCCAAAGCAGAACTGAACGGAAAATCGGTATTGGAATTGCAACAAGCGGCGGCTGATGCGTGGGACGATAAACTTTCCCGTGTTGAGATTGACCCTGTTGATGACGACCAGCTTCGCACGTTCTATTCTTGTCTGTATCGTACCATGCAGTTTCCACGAACCTTTTATGAGTATGATGCACAAGGGAACATGGTGCATTACAGCCCTGCTGACGGTAAGATTTATCCCGGCCCCATGTATACCGATAACGGTTTTTTTGACACATACATGACGGTGTATCCGTTGTTCTCTTTGATTATGAAGGACGAATATGCCGAAATGTGTGAAGGGTTCTTAAATTATTATCGGGAATCCGGTTGGCTCCCTCGTTGGATGTCGCCTTCTGCCCTTGATTCTATGCCCGGTACCTTTATTGACCAGGTATTTGCCGATGCGGTTGCTAAGGGTATTGTAACCGACCGCAAGACCATAGAAGATATGTTTAAAGCTATGGACAAACATGCCAATGTAAAAGGCGATGAACCGCGGTACGGGCGTGACGGAATCGAAGAATATCTCAAATATCATTACATTACGTCGCCTTATCGCGAAAGCGTTAATAAAACCTTAAACTATGCATATGGTGACTTTTCTATCGCGGTGATTGCTCGTCATTTAGGCATGATGGATGAGTACCATAAATATATGCAACGGTCGCAATATTACCGCAATCTGTTTGATCCCGAAACCACCTTTATGCGAGCCAAAGATGAGTATGGTAACATGCGTGAAGATTGGACTCAGTTTGACTGGGGCGGGGACTATACCGAGGGTGGCCCTTGGCAAAACAGTTTTACCGTACCGCATGATACGATGGGATTGGCAGGTTTATTTGGCGGTAGGGAAGCGCTTATTAAAAAGCTGGACCAATTGTTTAACACCCCTCCGCATTACCATTCCCATTGGTACGGTACCGAAATTCACGAAATGACCGAAATGGCCGCCGTGGACTTTGGACAATGCGCACTTTCCAATCAACCCAGTTTCCATATTCCATATTTGTATACCATGATGGGAAAACCGGACAAAACTTCCTATTGGGTTCGCAGAGCTGTAAAGGAATTGTTCCATCACAAAGTGGGCTTCCCAGGCGATGAGGATAACGGAAGCATGAGTGGCTGGTATGTGTTTAGTGCTATGGGGTTATATCCATCTTGTCCTTCGGTGCCCGAATATGTGTTGGGTTCGCCGGCGGTTAAGCGGTGTGTTATTCATACCCATGAAGGTACAGATTTTACAATAGAGGCGATCAATAATGACCACGATAAAATCTATTGGAGAAATCCCATTCTGAATGGTCAGCCTTACGATAAGGTCTATTTAAATCATGAGGATATCATGAAAGGCGGAACTTTCCGTCTGTATATGACTCCTTACCCCGCAAAGTTAAGGTATGACGAAGACGCTTTGGGCTATTCGGTATCCAAAAAAGCGGAAAAATAACGGATTTTTGGCGTGTAAGCGCCTATTTATATGTAATTTATTGTAATCTGGAGGAATACAAATGAGCAAAAAGTATAAGATGCACATTATCAGCGGTACTCACTGGGACCGTGAATGGCGTCACACCGCAGAACAATCCAAACTGCGGTTGTGCGACTTGGTGGACAACATTATTGACGTGTTGGAAACCAAGCCCGATTATAAGTGCTTCTGCGTAGACGGCGGTACTATTGTTATCGAAGACTATTTGGCCGTTCGTCCCGAAAATCGTGAGCGTATTAAAAAATTGGTACAAGATAAGAGAATGTTGATGGTTAACTGGTACACTCTGCCTGAAACCAACACGGTAGCGCCCGAATCTTTGATTCGTAACTTGATTAAAGGTCATGCCCAAGCAGCAGAATTCGGCGGCGGTATGAAATCCGGTTATACGGCTACTTCTTATGGTCAAAACTCCCAAATGCCCCAATTGTATCAAGGCTTTGATATCGACACCTGTATTTTCTATCGCGGTACCAACCGTCATGTAATTAAAACTCCTTTATATAAATGGGTTGGTGCAGACGGTTCCGAATTGGATGCTTTGCGTACCTTTGACGATGTAACCCGTACCAACTGGTTCTTCTTTGTACACAGTGCCGTTGTTTTGGGCAAAACTGCTACCAAAGACTTGAACTACTACTACAATATCGACGAAGTACCCGTACATGCTGCCGATATGGATTTGTATCAAAAAGCATTTACCTTGCTCAACGAAAACTTTGACTATCATCACGATGCCGAAATTTTCAAACAAGCCATCGAAAACATTCGCAAACAAGTTATGCCTTATGCTATTGGCAATCACTTGTTGGCTCTGAACATGGAAGACAACGACGAACCTTATCGTTACCTGCCTGAAATGGTTGATGAGATGAACAAAATCTCTGACGATATCGAATTCGTACAAGAATCCATGGACGAATATATGGATACCATCCGTTCGGTTATGAAACCCGAAGATATGTACCGTCACTACGGTGAAATGCGTTATACCACCATGGAATACGGCAACTTCAACTCTCTGTACGGTGCTACCCACTCTTCTCGTATTAAGTTGAAAGTGCTCAACGACCAATGCGAAAACTATCTGCTCAACCATGCAGAACCCTTGGCTTCCTTCGCTTCTTTCTATGGTAAGGAATATCCCCGCACCATGATTGACCGTGCTTGGGACTTCCTCCTCAAATGCCACGCTCACGACTCGATCTGCGGCGCCGCAGTAGACCGTGCACATGACGATATGCTGTATAACTTCTCGGTTGCCCGTACCGTAGCCGAAGAAGTTACCAACCGCAGCATGGCCGCTTTGTATAACCAAGTGAACTCCGCTTCCGCTTTCGAAAAAGGAGACCACATTATTACGGTTTACAACACCTTGCCCTTTGCTCGTAAAGAAATCATCCCCGTGGTGATTGACACCCCCGCCGGCCCCGGTCGTAGTGGCTTTGCCGGTATCGGCGGTCAATCTATGGAAGACGAATTCTATGATATTTTTGACGCTAACGGCAACATTGTTGAACACACCGAACTGACCCGCGACACTATCACCATCGGTGTAGAACGTGAATTGGATACCAAGGCTGCTCGTATGAAAGTAAATCGTCGTCGTATGCTGATTGCCGTTGACGTACCTGCTTTTGGCTATGCTACCTATGGTATGCGCTTCCGTGAACCCAAATATGTTTACGAGCCTCCCATTGGCGAAAACAGAAAACTCATTGCCCGTGACGGCGGTTTGCTGGAAAACGAAAACCTGAAAGTTGTGATCCATTCCAACGGTACTTTCAGCCTGACCAACAAAAAGACCGGCAAAACCATGGACAATATGCATTACTTCACCGATAGTGGTGAACATGGTAGCGCTCACGTAAGTTGCCAACCCACTCGCAACTTCTTTGTTACCAGCTTAGGCTGTGCTACCAACATCACTATGATGGAATCCAACGCACAACGTGGTGTATTCCGCATTGACTTGACCATGCAAATTCCTGCCGCTGTTACCAACGACGGTAAAGAACGCTTGGCCGAAACCAAAGCTCTGCCCATCACCACTTATCTTACTTTGGAAAAAGGCAGCGAAATGCTCAAGATCAAGACCATCTTGCACAACGATTGCCGCGACCACAAACTGTGCGTCAACTTCCCCTCTAAAGTGGATACCGATTGGGCTTACGCCGAAGGTGCTTGGGACGTTCTGAAACGCACCATTAAGTGGACCGTTGACGGTGACAACCAAGAAAAATTCCAACCTTTCCAACCCATGCAAAACTTTGTGGACTTGTCCGACGGCAAAGAAGGTTTGGCTCTGCTCAACCAAGGCTTGCGTGAATACGAAGTGCAAGACGATGATGATCGTACCTTGAAACTGACATTGCTTCGCGGTCAACGTGCTTACATGACTGCCACTTCTGACATGATTCCCGAAGAATTGGCTCAATACACCGGCCAACATTCTATTGGTAAAATGGAGTTCGAATACGCTTTGTATCCCCATACCGGCGACTGGCAAGAAGCTGACGTATATCAAAAGGCCTATGCCTTCAAGACTACCATGAACGCTATCAAGGGTGTAGTAAAAGAAGGTGTTCTGCCTGCTACCGGTAGCTTTATTGAAGTTTCCGATGATAAACGCATCATGGTTTCTGCCCTGAAACAAGCAGAAGACAAATCCGGTATGATCGTACGTTTGTACAACACCACCGGTGAAACCGTGAAATTTGACGTAAAAGTGAACTTGCCCGTTTCTTCCATCAGCGAAGTAAAACTGAACGAAACTCTTGTAAAAGATGTTGTCGTAAAAGACGGCAAATTCTCTACCGAAGCCGGTCCTCACAAGATTGTTACCTTCTTGTTGAAAGCCTAATAAAAACGTTTTCATGTGCCTTCCGCTTGCGGAAGGCACATCTTTAAGAGGAGATAGTATGAGTTTCTTTAACATTCCTTCCATCGGCTGCTTTGATGCCGATTGTGGTTTGATTCAACTTGAAAAATGCAGCGACAATTTCCACGAAGTTGGCAAAAATGGTGTTGTTTCCATTTCTGCCACCGGCGACAAAAAAGTGGAATTCATCGCTTATGAAGATAAAACCATTGCGTATGTAAAATCGGCTATGGGGTATCCTGCCTATTATCCCTTGCACGAAGTAAAGTTCGAAAAACCCTTAAAAGCGGTTTTGATGGATTTGGACGGTACCAGTGTTCGGTCAGAAGAATTTTGGATCTGGATTATTGAAATGACTACCGCAAGGTTGCTTGGTGATCCCGATTTTAAATTGGAACAAGAAGATATGCCTTTTGTTTCGGGACATAGTGTTTCGGAACATTTGAAATATTGCATCAATAAATATTGTCCCGATAAGACCATAGAAGAAGCCCGCAACTTCTATTTTGAACACACCCACCGTGAAATGAATGAGATTTTAGAAGGCCGCGGCAAAGAAGGAGCATTTGTACCTTCCCCCGGCATTAAGGAATTCTTGTTGGCATTAAAAGCCAAGGGTGTGAAAATCGGTTTGGTTACCTCAGGACTTTATGAAAAAGCTTGGCCTGAAATTATGTCGGCTTTCCAAACCTTAGATATGGGTTGCAAAGCTGAAGATTTCTACGATGCTTCCATTACCGCAGGATTCCCCCTGCGCAAAGGCTCGGTTGGTACTTTGGGTGAACTTTCCCCAAAACCACATCCTTGGTTATATGCGGAAGTTGCTCGTGTTGGACTGGGTATTCCTTTTGAGGATCGCAACCATGTGGTGGGGATCGAAGACAGCGGCGCAGGGGTTGTGTCCATTAAACTGTCAGGGTTTCCTACCATTGGTATTGGTGGCGGTAACATTGAACAAAGCGGCACAAAACCGTTGTGTGATTATTACTGCGAGACTTTCGACGAGATACTGGATATTATTTTTTAATTCTTAATCACTTTTCACCCCGTTTTCCATAGAATGGTACTATCCATTGCGTGGGAGGCGGGGCTTTTGTTTGAAAGCATTATGATTTTATCATGCTTATTACTTGCGGCATACGGTATGGCAAATCTTATAACGGCGATTGTATTGTGGTTGATTGCTCCCATTAAAGAGCATCCTTTTGTTATGCTTGTATATTTGCAAGAAAGCGATTCGGTTCGCTCACTCCTTATGTCAGCAAGAGAGCGGTTAAATAACAGCGGCTTACACCATTCGACAGTATTTGTGGCGGTAGATTGCGGGCTGAATGATCATCAAAGAAGCATTGCAAATGAATATTGTAAAACCGAAAATGGCTATTTGGTTTATGAAGAAGAATTGTGTGAATATTTAAAAAAACACTCTTTTCAAAACCGTGTGAATACGATATAATAAGAAAAAAAGCAAGTGAGGAAGTGAAGACTGTGGAATACGAAATGATAGAAGGGGTGGTTGAAACGATCACCTATCGCAATGATCAGAACGGTTACACGGTTCTTCAACTTGCCACAGAAAACGATTTGATTACGGCGGTCGGGATTTTGCCTGCTGTAAACGTCGGTGATCAAATTACGTTACAAGGAAACTATACTACCCACAAAACTTATGGCACACAATTCCAGGCCGAGGCTTATGAAATCTTGCGTCCTCAGACAGCGGAGGCGATCTATGCTTATTTGGCATCCGGGAGCATTAAAGGGATCGGTCCTGCTACTGCATCGAAAATTGTGGCATTATTTGGCGAAAACACGTTAACTGTATTGGAAAAAGAACCACATCGTTTATCTCAAATCAAGGGAATCTCTCCTAAAAAGGCTTTGGAATTAGGGGAATTGTTTGCATCGCAATTTGGTATGCGTGAGATTATGCTTCGCTTTGCTTCTTTTGGCATTTCGGCGATAGAGAGTTTAAAAATTCAAAAAGAATTGGGGACAAAAGCGGTAGAAAAAATCGAAGCAGATCCCTATCTACTTTGTGCAAGCGAAATTGGGTTTCCTTTTGATCGTGCCGATGCCATAGCATCAACCATGGGACTTTCTCAAGATTCGCCGTCTCGCGTTCATGCCGGAATCATTCACGTGTTACGGCACAATTGCGGTAATGGTCATACCTGTTTGCCGCAAGATAAGGTGATTGCGGTAGCCGCCAATCTTTTGTCGGTGGCAAGTGACTTGGTGGATTATGAAATTGAAATGATGTGTGCTGCCAAGCGGTTGGTTCGTGTTGATATATCTGGACGCCTGTTTGTAGCATTGCCTCATATATATGAAAGAGAGACATATATCGCAGGCCGCCTACAATTAATGAAAAAATTTCCGCCACCGCCGATTCGTGCGTTAGTACAGCGGATCGATGCCATTGAAACGGCTAACAATATTGCATACGGTGAACGACAAAAGGAAGCAATCTTAAAAGCGTTAGCCGATGGAGTCTTGGTGTTGACCGGGGGTCCCGGTACCGGCAAGACTACAACAATCAAGGCGATTATTACCTTGCTGGAGCAACAAAAACAAGAGTTTGTGTTGGCGGCTCCTACCGGGCGCGCCGCAAAACGCATGACCGAATTGACCGGTGTTGAGGCCAAGACCATTCACCGCTTATTAGAGGTTGAGTGGGGTGAAAACGATCGTGTTGTTTTTGGGAAAAACGAAAAGAATCCCTTAAACGTCGATGCGGTTATTATCGATGAATTGTCTATGGTAGACGTTACTTTGTTTGAAGCGTTGTTAAAAGCCATGCGATTAGGTTGTCGATTGATTATGGTAGGGGATGAAAACCAATTGCCTGCCGTTGGCGCCGGCAATGTGCTGGGGGATATTATTAATTCAAAATCGGTGCCGGTTGTCTGCTTAAATACCATTTTTCGACAAGCAATGAAAAGTGCGATTATTACCAATGCTCATAAAATTGTTGACGGCGAACATCCCGACTTATCTTTGCGTGATAGTGATTTCTTTATGGTTCACGAGGCAAATCCGATTTCTGCCGCAAAACTGCTGCAACAATTATGTGCGCAACGATTGCCGAATGCGTATCAATTAGACCCATTGGTCGATATTCAATTGCTGTGTCCTTCTCGCATGGGGGAAACCGGTACCGTTCGAATGAATCAGTTGCTTAGTTCTGTTTTGAATCCTCCTGCATTTGGGAAAAATGAAATTCAGTTAAAACGGGGAATTTTGCGCGAGGGTGACAAGGTTATGCAATCGCGAAATAATTATGACATTGTGTGGACAAGAAATGACGGCAAACAGGGGAGCGGCGTGTTTAATGGCGATATTGGATTGCTACAATCGATCGATAAGTCCACCGGTGTGTTGAGCGTTCGTTTCGACGACAAGATCGCTCTGTATTCTTTTGATGATGCCGCGGATTTAGAGCAAGCTTATGCGATTACCGTGCATAAAAGCCAGGGAAGTGAATATGATTGTGTTGTGATTCCTGTTGTCGGTATTCCCGAAAAGTTGTCATATCGAAATCTTTTGTATACCGGTGTGACTCGCGCCAAGCGTCTTTTGGTTTTGGTAGGAACCGACCAAGGGGTGTTTCATATGGTGGACAACAACGTAAAATCTTTGCGATATACAACTTTGTGGCACCTGCTGACCGAGAATGAAACCGGTGATAGTTAGCACGATTAAACCAAAGAAAAATTTTTTCAAAAAAATAAAAAAAAGTGTTGACAAATGCCTTTGGTTGTAATATAATACAATTCGTCAGCGAGAGCTGATTCGGATGGGGGCATAGCTCAGCTGGTTAGAGCACCTGCCTTACAAGCAGGGGGTCACAGGTTCGAGTCCTGTTGCCCCCACCACCTTTTCTTGGCCTGGTAGTTCAGCTGGTTAGAACGCTAGCCTGTCACGCTAGAGGTCGTGGGTTCGAGTCCCATCCAGGTCGCCATATTTGCCTCTGTAGCTCAGTCGGTAGAGCAGGGGACTGAAAATCCCCGTGTCATTGGTTCGATTCCGATCGGAGGCACCATTTATGCGGATTTAGCTCATCTGGTAGAGCGCCACCTTGCCAAGGTGGAGGTAGCGAGTTCGAGCCTCGTAATCCGCTCCATTTTTTTATCGGACGAAAACTCGTCCGAAATATGGTACCTTAGCCAAGTGGTAAGGCAGAAGTCTGCAAAACTTCTATGCCCCGGTTCAAATCCGGGAGGTACCTCCAAAAATCCCGTTCACGTAAGTGGGCGGGATTTTTACTTATTACCTCTTCACTCTTCATTTTTCACTCTTCACTAAAACTCGCATTCGGGATTTTTGGGAAGTAAGAAGTAATAGTGAATAGTGAAGAAATATAGTGTGGCTTCGCCACGAATTATAGAAATGCTCCGCATTGATTTATTTTCGCTTTTATGCTATGCTTGTGCTACAATAGGGAGAAAAACTCATAATTAATGAACCTTTTGGTACATTTTTTCGACTATATAAGTGAAACCGGTTTTAATGAACTTATAGGAGGTGAGGCGATGTCTAAATTTGAAGATTTGCTTTTCTGTAATCAATTGTCTGTTGAACGATTTGTGAAATTTAGGATTCCAAATGTTTCAGATGCGGAAGATATTCTGCAAGAGGTGTTTTTAACTGCATTTAAGAACTTTGGGCAACTTAAAACAGAAGCATCTTTCAAAGCATGGATAATAGGTATTGCACGACATAAGTGTAATGATTATTTTAGGGGAAAATCCAAAGATTTAGAAATACCTATAGAAGAATTAAACGAATTCGGGCTTTCGCAAACACGATTTGGATATGTTGAGAATAATACAGTCAGCGATGTATTGGAGGCGCTTGGTGATAAAGATAAACAAATTCTTTATCTATCATATTGGAAAGAGTTGCCTCAAACTGAAATTGCAGCAAGGTTGGGTATTCCTATTGGAACTGTCAAAAGTCGCTTATATACTGCTAAACAAAATTTCAAAAGGATATACCCAACAAACACTTATATTAGAAAGGTTGATGATATTATGAAAAAGTTGCCAGAAAGATTACCTGAATATAAAATAGAAAAATCCGTTGAAGCACCTTTCTCGGTCAAATGGGAAGAATTATGGGGATTATTTATTGTCCCTAAGATAAGTGAAAAATGCATATGGGGAATTTATGAAAACGAAACAAAAAAATGTTCTGAATGGGGTGAAATGGAAGTTGTCGGAAAAGCGATAGTTCATGACATTGAAGGTGTAGAAATTAAAGAATACCGCCACAATCATTTCGGCGAAGGAAAAGATGATGCAGACCACTATTACGTTGCTCAACTTACTGATAATCACTGTCGCATTCTTGCTGAGAACTATGTTAAAAACGGAGTGCGAAAATACTTAACATTTCTCGACGGTGATGACTTTATTGCGGAATGGGGTTACGGTGAAAACAATTGCGGAAAAGAGACAAATCTGACTGTAAAAGGAAAAATATCTGAATATGATGGAAAAATCATAGCAGAAAACACAAATCAATTATTTGATATTGTTGGAAGATATACTGTTGCAATAAACGGCAGAAAATATGATACAGTAAGAGTATTAAGTCTTGATTCATATTACGGTGAGTATGTTTGTTGTGAACAATATCTTGACGCAAACGGACGAACAATTCTTTGGCGTAGATTCAACCGTGATGATTGGGCAATAAAACGTTATAAAAAGAAATGGAGTGAACAACTTCCCAACAACGAACAACTAATTATTAACGGAGAAACTTATGTTCATTGGTATGATTGCATAACGGACTATATATTATAAAAGCGCACATATAGAAAAAAGTTTTAATATTAGTCATGTTTTAAAAATTCATTGGTTCTCAGGCACATTTTATTCGTGCCACTAAGTTCAAACTACCCAAAGCCCCAAGGACGATAAGTTCTTGGGGCTTACTTCTTACCTATTACCTCTTCACTCTTACTTCAAAAGTCCTTGGGGCTTTGGGTAGTAATAAGTAATAAGTAATAAGTAAGATGTAATAAGTTTGGTGTGGCTTCGCCACGAATTATATATTGCTTCGCAGTGATATTTGAACTTCGTTCAAGTGATATTCGCTTTGCGAGTTTTAAAGGCGAATATAATATCACTGAAACCGTAGGTTTCAATATCACTTTCACGAAGTGAAAATATCACTCTGTGCGAAGCACAGAATATCACTAATCTCTTGTTTCTTCTCTGATTTCATGCTATAATATAAGTAACGCTAAAAAAAATATAGCATTACTATTCTTTGGATCTATAAATGCTATGTGGGAATGCATTGAAAAAATGATATAATAAAATCACAGAAGCGCTTCTGAATATTTAATCGGAGGATTATTATGTCTATTGGAACAACGATCAAAAGGTTACGCAGAGAGCGTAGCATTACACAAGAGCAACTTGCTGAGTACTTAGGAATCAGCACAGGGGCAGTTTCTCAGTGGGAGTGCGACCGAACCGCCCCCGACATCACGCAGTTACCTATTCTCGCCAATATTTTTGATGTCAGTGCTGACGAGCTTCTTGAAATTGACGGAAAAAAGAAAACAGAGATTATACAGTCGTTTTTACGTGAGTATGATAGACTTTCTAATAAAGGAGATATGATTTCAAGATTTAATTTGACAAAGGACTTGTACGCTAAATACCCAAATGATTACAACGTTATAGAAAAGTATGTTTTGGAACTGTTCAATGATCCGAACTATGCGAAAGAACCACTTGGGGAGACTGTTCATAAAAATGAACTTTATAAACTTTGCGAAAATATTCTTGAGAATTGTACCGTTCAAAAAATACGTTATACCGCAATGTCTATCCTTTCGGCACTTTATATTAATGATGGACTTTCTGAAAAAGCAAAGGCAATATGCGATGAATTCCCTGAGAGCATATACGATACCGTTTCAGAACAGTATGAGCAAATGTATTGCAGGTGTGATGTTGAAAAATATATAGAATTTATTAAAAAGAATCTTCGCTATACTGCAGAACACCTTATTAATAAAATTAGAAACCTTGGAACTTTTGCACTTACAAACCCCGAGGATAAGATCAGTGCGTACAAAAAATGCTTGGCATTCGTTGAATTGATTTACGAGGATGGTGACTATGGTTTTTCTTACTATCACGTAGGTCACATTCATTGTTTGCTTGCAACGCTGTATCACAATATGAAAGATACTGAAAATGCGATTTTGCATCTTGAAAAGGGATTGTATTTTAGCAATAAATATGATAAGTTGCCTACCGAGGTAAAGCACACCTCTCTTTTGCTGAAGAATGATGTCGAAGATTTATCAGAAGTGTATAATGGAACACAAATGAATCGTGTTTCTTATGAAATCTGTGAATTTAAAAAGATAATCGGTGCGGATACTTCCATTCAATCGTATATTGAGATTTTGAGTATGTATGATGATACAAGATTTTTAGAACATGACTGATGAAAAAATGTAATATTTCTATTAGAAAATCAGGTTTTAGACCGGTTCCATTTTGAGTGTCGGTCTCAGAAAAAGCTCTTGTTCTATCGAACAAGAGCTTTTTAGTTATATTCGCACACAACGAGTTTTATTTAACTTGTGTTTTGTGCAACGCTGTGGTATAATTTAACAAAAATTAGTGGAGGATTTTATGGAAATGAAAATTTTTCTTGCTTTTTTTGTTGTTCTTTTCTTTGCTCCTATTGTTACATATTCAATTTATTTTTTCAATGTATATAAGGAGCAGATATATAGATATAAGAGCTTTATTGAAAAATTGAATGATAATGTGAAAATAATTATCGAAGAAAACAATTTAAACGATGTGATAAAGCGGTTATTTGATCGGGTTAATGGGTGGTGTAACTTACGAGTTATTTATACAATTGTTCATTTTTGCTTTAATTTTTGGAGCATTGCGTATGCCGTCTTAGCGCTTGGTATGGACGGCAATGTTAATTCTATCTATATAAAGGTATGTTCGATTTTTTCCATTTTAACTTTGGCATTAAATCTCTTTTTAAAAAGCGAAAAGAAATGGATGACTTTTAAAAAAGTTTGGATTGCGGGCAGTAAAAAAACTAATTCATTCATCATAGAATTATCGAGTGAAAATAATAGAAGCAACAAAATTATTTGCAAAATTGTAGAGGAATATTCTAACTCAATCTTAGATATTGAAAAATCTCTAAGAGGTGACGATATAATTTAATTTATCGTGTTTAACGATAATATGTGACAATTATAATTTTGTTAAATAAATTAAAGAAATCTCTCGGTTTTTAGTCGCATTCAATTCGTGCCACTAAGTTCAAACTACCCA
>JAZRFL010000107.1:0-2729 GCA_045661365.1 Acutalibacteraceae bacterium
ACCATAATTTTTGGTGGACTGATTCCGCCTCAACTGAAGGAAAAGATGCAACAACGTTGTTTTGATTACGGCACGACCAATGAGTTTACAGAACAAAATGCTCTACCAACTGCAGAAGGTGCTATTGAAATCGCAATGCAACAAACGCCATATACGTTAGAAAACGCCAAAGTTTGTGTGGTCGGGTTTGGTAAAATAGGAAAAATACTAACCAAAAAATTAATTGGTTTATCGTGTAATGTTACCGCTACGGCACGTAAAGAAAATGATTTGAATTTAATTCGCGGTTTAGGGATAAAAGCAATAGAAACAAAGCATTTGCATCTTCAAAAGCCATTTCAAATCATTTTCAATACTGTGCCGGAATTGGTAATCGACCGCAACGTATTGCTATCACAGAACACCAACACATTGATTATCGATTTAGCTTCCAACCCCGGTGGTGTTGACATTATAACAGCAAAAGAAAACAACATTCCTGTAATTCATGCGCTATCACTCCCCTCTCGCCATTGCCCACAAACCGCCGCAAACATCATATATGACATTATTTTGAAACAAATCGAAAGGGAGGATCATTTATGAAATCATCTGTAACAATAGGGTTTGCGCTGTGTGGATCATTTTGTACTTTTTCGTCAGTAATACCAATCATAGAATCGTTGGTTGAACAAGGATATTCAGTTATACCAATTATGTCAAACGATGCATACAATACAGACACAAGATTTGGTAAAGCGCGCGAATTTGCAGAAAGAATCAGCGATATCTGCCATAAACCAATTATTCATACCATTTATGATGCTGAGCCATTTGGACCAAAAAAATTGTTAGATGCACTAATCATTGAACCGTGTACGGGCAACACCTTGGGAAAGTTGGCCAACGGGATTAGTGACACGCCCGTCACATTAGCGGCAAAAGCTCATTTGAGAAATCAAAGGCCGATTATAATCGCTGTTTCAACTAACGATGCCCTTTCAGGATCGGCACAAAATATAGGCAAACTTTTAGCGACCAAATACTATTATTTTGTACCTATGCGACAAGATGACCCGTTTAACAAACCAAACTCAATCGTTGCTGATTTTTCACAAACACAAAAGACCATGGAGCTTGCCCTAAGCGGGGCACAAATCCAGCCTATATTAATTTAAAAGACATTTTTCTTGATTTTTTCACCTTATTTTGTTACTATAACAATGTAAGGAGTGATCGTATGAAGCGTTTATTTATTTTCATGTTGACCCTAACCTTAATTGTTTCCGTATTTTCGTCTTGTAATCAACAGCAAGAAACTCCTGTATATACGATAAATGAAAACGGTGTTGAAGAAATACATGTTACTAATGCGAGTGGCCGCACAATAACGATTGATAGTCAAGAACGTATTAAAACAATCATCAACACCTTAAATACTGCCACCCCACAATTAACGGAAACCGTTGCTTCAGCTCTTCCCGCCGAACAATTCCGTTTCTCATTTTATACAGGAACGGCGACGGTAGTCAATACCGTAACGATTTATTCAAACGAGCTGATTGAAATTGATTCAAAACTGTATAGCGGGACATTCACTACGCTTACCGCTTTGCTGTCGTCATATTTCGTTGCCACTCCCAAAAGTGAGTTATTAAAACCAATCGTTGATAAATCGAACCATATAACTGAAATCAATTTTTATAATACCAATAGCCGATCCTATAAAGTAGTTGTGAATTCAACAGATATTGCAAATATTATAAATCAAATTGACGCTTCTCGGGATAATAGCACAACGCAAATGAATGCCCCATGGAAGGAATGCTACCAACTGCACTTACGCTATAACAATGAAAAGGACTATCAATCTGTTATCCTATTTTATCAAGTAGATGATGGTGTAATTATTGAATACGAAGACCGAGTTTCGGTAGTGTCCTCACTGCCAATGGAAAAATTGTATACTTCACTCCCCTACAACGAATTACCTTAGCAAGTTTTATTGCAACTAAAAACCGGAAGGAATTTTCCTTCCGGTTTTGTAATATAAAAATATAACTTAGCGTTGTAAGGATGGAAATCTGTCGATCAAAGGGGTGATCTGAGAGAAAATACGATCACATCCGCCGACTTGATTGCTTTCAATATTCAAAGGCATGACAGGATCGTGTACACTCAGCCGCAGTAATAACCATCCATCACCGTGGTCACGATCAGCGCAAATACGAATTCCTTCACGATTGTCGGGAGCAACAGAAAACCCGGGAAGAGTTTGCACAAACGATTCTAAAGCTGTTAATACCGATGTTCCATAGGTTTTAAAGTCGTTTTCTAAAATCTTGTATCGAATTTCTTTCTCTTCTTTTGGCTCCTCTAAGCGACTAAATAAATCGCTTAAATCTTGACCAGAGCGTCGAAGTTGTACCAATTGGATAATAATTCGTGTAACCAAGTAGGCACCATCGTCTAAGAAATAATTATCGCGAAATGCAGCGTGGCCACTGGTTTCAATAGCTAAAAGGGCATTTTGTCCTTGGTTACATAATTCCAAAGCCTTATTTATAACATTTCGATATCCTCGCTTATAACGATAATGATGGCCACACAAATGGTT
This sequence comes from Acutalibacteraceae bacterium, assembly GCA_045661365.1. Classification (GTDB taxonomy): domain Bacteria; phylum Bacillota; class Clostridia; order Oscillospirales; family Acutalibacteraceae; genus UMGS1484. The sequence continues at coordinate 2,597 of JAZRFL010000107.1, forward strand.
TTCAATGAATTTTTTGAGGCCGTCTGAGGTAACTGAATCGGTAACCACGACGCCATCTGATTGTCCATTTAAAGCAATCGCAGAGGCCAAAGCAACCAAACGATTGCGATTGATTTCAATACCATTTCCGTCT
>JAZRFL010000108.1:0-6223 GCA_045661365.1 Acutalibacteraceae bacterium
ATAACCACGATTTTAGCGCCGTATTCCAAGCATTTTTCACCAAGTAAAGGCAAAATGGACTCGTCCATAGTTTCCAAGGGATCGTTTTCGGCTGCATGGATCTGACGAAATTCTTCAAACTTGTCGGGATATAACATAAACATGGTTTCTTCCACACTGGGAATGAAAATGTCTACGTAAGGCAGAGTGTTTTTTAAAATGGTATCCCAATCTTGTTTACCGCCTTCGGAGTTGGGGTCAGGTTGAGCCATATCCAAAGAAGTGGTAGCGCCTGCTTCTTTTGCGCGTTTGAAAATTTCGGTCAATTCTTTACCGCCATCGAGATAGATCTTTCTCATTTGAGGAGGATAACCAAAGTGGAACAGACGGCAGTTCTCGACTTGTGAATAATCAACGTCATCGGCACCGAAACTACCGTTGGCACCGGGATCATGAAGGAAGATCCGGTCGTTACCGGGAATAACCACGGCTACGGTGTAGGAAGATTCCACTTCATCGTCTACTGCAATGATTTTGTCGGTGCCGTATTCGGTGATTTTTTCGCTAATAATGCGACCGAACATATCTTTACCTACTTTGCACATCAAAGCAACGTCTTGGCCCAAAATGCTCATAGCAATACCGGTGTTGGAAACGGGACCGCCCAATGAAATGCAACATTCACCGGCTTGTACCAATTTGCCGGGTTTCAAAACGTCGGAAACCGATTTGCCATGAATGTCAAATTTGGGAGTCAAGTCCAAACAAACGTGACCTGCAATAATTGCATCAAATTTTTTGCTCATTTTTATCCATCCTTTTACATGGGAGCAACCAAAAATCACTCAAAAAACAGTTGATAATCGGCCACAATACCCCAATTTTCAATATTTTTTCTAGTATATCACAATTCAACTTTGGAATCAATAGGAAATAGTGAAAAATTCACAAACTTTCTGTTGCGTAATTTGTAAAAAACATTGTGATTTCACCCTTGTTGTTGCACCAAAAGCAATGTAACGATCTCCTTCGGTTTTACGGTAATTTCCAGATTGTTCACAGCCAAAAATTGCTTGCGTTTTTCCGCCATGGTTGTGCGATAGATTCTACCTTTGGCAGTTACAGTTGCCGTAGTGGGTTGTTCGCTTAAATTAACAAAGCGCACCACTTCCCCACTTCCCGATTCTGCTTTTTTGAATGCGGTAACAGAAAGACCTTTGCCTTCTATCGCAATTGCCGACTGATTGGCAGTAATGGTTGCGTTGGGATACGCATCGGGCAGATAGAAAATCTCGTTGAGTTCGGTATCTTGTACACAAGGTCTGCCACCGGTGAATTTATGGGTATCGCAACAACTTACATTGACCACAAGAGGGGCACGATACCGCAACGACCAATTGGGAATATCAGCAGAAATTAAATCACCAACAAAAGGCAACAATGCTAAGGAACCGCAAATCGTTCGCAAACATTGGTTACCGGGGGTTTTCCAGTTTTTAGAGGGGGAACGGTTAATACCGCCGGTGGCACGCACCACCGTAAAGGCCAACAAATTCCCCTTCATATGTTCGTATTCATGTGCACCTTTCGTCAGTACTGCAAAGCCCTTGTCTTGTTGTTGCAACAAAGCAAACGAAGTGTTGGCAAGTACTTTACTAAAGGTATCTTGATAGTGCATTTCCTCTCCGTGGGTAACGATATCAAAGGGAATATCGGCGGTACTCACGTCGGAAACCACGTCAGTATTGACAACGATCCGCAAACGATGCCATTTGGAAGCATTTTCTACTTTATAGTCTACTTCGGCAAAGGGCTGGTCTTTTTTCAGCGTCAGGGTCAAATTCACCTTGGTAATTGCCGTTTCGTCCGAGCGACAATCCTTTTGATAGTCAAAGTCGGCAGGCAGAGGAAGTTCATAGGTGAGGGTTAGCGACTGCAGGTAATCGTTCTTTTCGGTAACCGCCACCTTGACACAATACCCGTCGGACAAAATGGGCGTATCGGTACTGTTAACAAATACGTAGGAATCTCCAATGTCGGCTTGGTCTTCCAAATAAATGCAGTTCTCAATCTTGCGATCACCTTTTACCAAGGTAACACAGCCGTTTTGGTCGGCCTGCAAAGAGAGAATGCCATTGGTAATAGCAAGGGTTTCATCTTGCACCGCAGGAGCAAATGCAATTTTCCCTTGAGCATTGCGAATAATAAAAGACTTGAAGGCATAAGGGGCAACTTCTCCCACGTCCACATATCCTTCGTAGCGTTTAACCTCCAAGGTACCGGGCAGGTTGACGGGACTAAACACGTCGAAAGGTTCTACCGTCATTTCGGAAACCATGAAAGAGACAGGAATGCCTTCAGAATCTTCCACCGTGAAATTGTCAAATCCGTCAGCAGCAAGGAAAGGCATAGAAACCTTCACAGCACCTTTCACGGGAACCGAAAGGGTATTTGCCACAGTCAACACGTATTCGTCGGCTTTACCGTCTTTCAGCAAAGCAGTATGGTCGGCGGCTTGTTGCATCCCCCGTTTCATCAGCTCGTTGCCGAATTCAAAGATTTCTTGGTAACGATTTTCCATATGGGCGTGAACTTCGTCCCGACTACAACCACAAATGGAGTCATGAGGATGATTGCGTAGCAGGTTTTTCCAAGTATAGCGGAAGTGGTCGCGAGATGTGACATCACGCAGACCGCTACGTTCCATCATGGCATACAGGGGTTCCAAGCGGTTTTCCAACATAATTTGGGCTTCTACGTTGGCTACTTTGAGATGATGACGGGAAGAAAGAGTCCCTTTCAAAATTTCCCAGTCATGGCCATGACGCAATTCCCCTTTATGGGTAAACAACTCCACGTTATTGTCGGCAATATAGGTTTTCACATCGGCAATATAATCATCGAAATTATATTGCATAACGGCTTTGCCGTCGGTTAATTTTTCTTGCAAACCGTCCAACACTTCCAGTAGATCAGGCTGGGCTTCCAAATGGTCCACCCCGTTCATCAACAGCAAATAAGGGGTCAGAGTAAACTCGTTATCGAAGGTTTTTTCAATAGATTCCAAATACCGCAAAGACAAATCCAAATCGGCAGGAAACCGTTGGGCGTTGTTATACCAATGGCGCATATGTACTGCTAACACCTTAGATCCGTCGGCCCCTTGCCAGATGAATTCGGTGGGAGATGGCACACGATCCAGTCCCCCTTCGGCATTGCGAACGTAATCGCTGAACCCGCGACCAAACACAAAGTTGTCAATGCCAAAGTTATTTAAGATTTGAGGCAACTGAGAAATGTTACCAAATTGGTCAGGAGCATAACCGATTTGCCCCTGGGAGCCAAACTCGGCACACAGTTTTCCCCCTTCAATCAGATTACGAACAGTAGCTTCGCCGCTGGTAAGGTAAAAGTCGTTTTGCAAATACCAAGGACCAACCATAATGCGACGATTGGCAATCAAAGTCTTGAGCAGCTGCTTCTTTTCGGGACGAACCGCCAAATAATCTTCCAACACCACCGTTTGAGCATCCATGTGGAACACAAAATCGGGATGTTCCTCCAAAATAATCAACAAACGATCAAACAAATCCACCAACCGATGACGGAAAATCTCCAAAGGAGAATACCATTCACGATCCCAATGGGTGTGAGAAATCACACAAAAAACTTTTTGATTTTGCTTCATAACCATCATCCTCCGATGATAAAAATTTAAAAATATAACAAAAAATCCGCACCGACCGCAAAATGCGACAGTTACGGATTATTTATCCAGTTTAGAATTTGTCATAAAAGCCATGGGGCACACCGCCTACGTGGTTTTATAAATAACTGCGAATCACCGCTGCCACTCGTCCCAAAAGAACGACGTTGCGGCTGACAATGGGCTCATAAGCAGGATTTTCGGGTTGCAACACAACCTTGTCACGGTAACGAAAAAACCGTTTCACCGTAGCCTCACCATCCAACATAGCCACTACGATTTCCCCGTTGTTGGCATCAGCCACCTGATGACAAATCACCAAATCGCCGTCCAAAATCCCTGCATTTTTCATACTGTCCCCCACCACGCGCAAAGCAAAGGTTTCCCCTTCTCGGCTAATGTGGGCAGGTAGAGGAATATAATCTTCAATGAGCTCCACCGCCGTAATAGGAACACCTGCGGTCACACGTCCAACTACGGGCACCATAGCCGCAGGTTGATGTTGCACGCTGGCTGAACGGGACTGACCTTCTTTTCGGACAATACGGCCTTCCTGCTCTAACAAAAGGAGATGTTTATGGACACAAGACGTAGATTTGATACCGCAAGCAGATGCAATCTCCCGCACCGTGGGAAAGGTGTTCCCTGCACAGTATTGTAAATATGCATAAATCTTTTCGTGGGTATCGTGACCGCTACGTGCCATAAACATCCCTCGCTTAATTTGAATTATAATTGTTCAGCAACCAAACCGGGAACAGCTTTAAGCAATTGTTCCAGTTTCGTAACGTCAGCACCGCCTGCCATGGCACTGTCAGGACGTCCACCGCCTTTACCGCCCACAATAGCAGCTGCGGCTCGCACCAAGTTGCCTGCATGGGCGCCTTTGGCTACGGCGTCTTTACCGCAAGCACAGCACAAGGTAACCTTACCGTCTTTCACCATGAGGAGCAAGGCAATTAAGTTAGCGTCGGTATCTCTTGCTTTGTCACAAGCTGAACGCAATGCGTTGGCGTCGTCCACTTCCAGCACACCGGTAACCACTTTCACACCGTTAACCTCGGTTCCTTTTGCCAAAACGCTATCCAATTGACCACCTGCCAATTGACCTTGCAACCGTTCGATTTCACGATCTTTTTCTTTCAGTTCGCCAGTTACGGATTTTGCTTTTTCGGCAATAGCTTTCACATCGGCACTACATTTGAGTACCCCCGCAATTTGTTTCACACCGCCATTTAATTCTTCCAGCAATTCCATCACTTTGCCACCGGTAACAGCCTCAATACGGCGTACCCCTGCGGCAACCGAAGATTCAGAAACAATGTGGAACAAGCCGATGCGAGCGGTATTGACTACGTGAGTACCACCGCAGAATTCAATGGAAACATCGCCACTGCGAACTACACGAACCACATCGCCGTATTTTTCGCCAAACAGAGCCATAGCGCCCAATTTTTTGGCTTCTTCAATGGGCATTTCGTCCACCAAAACGTCCATGGCGTTCAAAATGTAAGAGTTAACCAAACGTTCTACTTTTTGCACTTCTTCTTCGGTCAAGGCGGAGAAGTGAGTGAAGTCAAACCGCATACGGTCTTTATCTACCATTTGACCTGCTTGTTGTACGTGGGTGCCCAATACTTCACGCAAGGCGGCTTGCAACAAGTGAGCAGCGGTATGGTTACGAGCGGTAGCATTACGGGAGCAAGAGCAAACCTTTAAGGTAGCGGTTTGACCCACTTGCAGTTCACCCGATTGAACCACGCCACTATGGAGATAAATTCCGTCGTGATTTTTGGTGGTATTGGTTACCTTAAAGGTAGCATCGCCTACCATAATTTTACCGCGGTCCCCTGCTTGGCCACCGCTTTCGCCATAGAAAGGAGTTACGGTAGAGGCAATCACGCCTTCTTTTCCTTCGGTCAGCACACCGGCTTTTTCCCCTTCGGCAACGATAGCTAAAATTTCGCCTTCGGTGCACAGGGTTTGGTAACCAACAAACCGGGTAGCAGGCAACCCTTCAAAGGGATTTTCGCCCCCTGCCCATGCATCAGCCCCTGCGTTTTGACGAGCATCACGGGCACGTTTTCGTTGTTCTTGCATCAAACCGGTAAAGGCCTCTTCGTCTACGGAAATGCCTTGTTCTTCGGCAATATCCCTGGTCAAGTCAAGGGGGAAACCGTAAGTATCATACAGACGGAAGGCATCTTCGCCCGAAATTTTGCCATCTTTGGCGTTAGCAATCAATTCATTTACCATTTGCAGGCCTTGGTCAATGGTGCGAGCAAAGCTTTCTTCCTCTTTGGAAATCAGCGTTTGAATGTATTCTTGTTTATCCTTCAATTCGGGATAAGCATCGTTTTCTTTGATAACGGTAGCGGCCACTTCGGACAGGAAGGGACGTTCAATCCCAAGCAAGCGACCGTGGCGGGCAGCGCGACGAAGCAAACGGCGGAGCACGTAACCGCGTCCTTCGTTGGAAGGCATAACACCATCGCCAATCATCATGGTGGTGGAGCGAATATGGTCGGTGATAACACG
>JAZRFL010000109.1:0-5438 GCA_045661365.1 Acutalibacteraceae bacterium
TGGCTCCCCGCAATTGGTCGGCAAGGTACTCCCCTGCCTTGGCTTTGATATCTTCCACCGTTTTTTCTGCCACGCAAGCGCGGGAAAAAGCCGAAACGCCAAAGGTTTGCCCCACGCGGCGCACCGCTTCTTCAAAATCAAAGGAATCGTCGATGGGAGCAATCACCATAGTAGATTGTGCCTTTTTAATCTGTACATTTCCCAAGGGTTTTAACCGATGCCGCAGGTTTTTCATAAGCGCATCTTCAAAAATACTGCGGTTAAGCCCTTTTAGCGCAATCTCGCCATTTTTAATTAAAATAATTTCTTTCATAATTCAATTCCTTTATCGTTTTCTATGCAAAATACGGCAAGCGTTTTGAAATGCCGCCAAAAATCGTTGAATTTCATCGATGGTAGTGTGGTGTGAAAAACTCACCCGCAAGGCGCTGTCAATGGCCTTGGGAGACACCCCTTGCGCGGTAAGCACGTGACTGCGCGCCCCCTTGGCGCAAGCGCTACCACCCGAAACGTAGACTTCTTCGGCTTCCAATGCCCGAATCATCACCTCAGAGGGGATTCCCGGTACCGACAGATTGGTAATAAAGGGTGACCCATTTTTAGGACTGTTGACCTGCACGCCGTCAATGGGTACCACGCCTTGTAATAGCAGTTCTTTTAAGCTGTTTGCTTGGTCTACCGCAATTTGGGGATCGGGCATTTCTGCCACCGCCGCCGCCAAAGCGGCAATTTGCGAGGTTGCCACCGTACCCGATCGCAAGCCGTTTTCCTGTCCGCCGCCGTAGGTTTGGGGCAAAACGCGAACCCCTTTGCGAATATACAACGCCCCTACCCCTTTGGGAGCGTGGATTTTGTGCCCGCTTACGCTCAGCAGATCTACCTGCAGGTCTTTTACGGTAAAGGGCAATTTCCCAAAGGCTTGCACACAATCGGTATGAATCAGGGCGGGGGAATTTTTTCGTTTTACAATCTCGCGGATGTCGCTTACAGGTTGAATAGCCCCTGTTTCATTATTGACCAACATAACCGAAATAAGCACGGTTTTTTCGTCTACTGCTTGTTCCAAATCGTTGAGAGAGATAATCCCTTGTTTGTCTACCGGCAGATATACCGCCTCGAAACCGCGATTTTCTAATTCTTTTACCGCTTCTAACACCGAAGGGTGCTCTACCGCGGTGGTAATGATCTTATTGCCTGCCCGCCGAAGAGCCATAGCGCCCCCCAACACCGCAAGGTTATTGCCTTCCGTACCACCGGAGGTAAAAGTGATCTCCTCTTTTTGCGCCCCCAATGCCTTGGCTACGGTAGTGCGCGCCGCATCTACTGCCCGCTCGGCTTCAATCCCAAGATTGTGTACCGAGGCAGGATTGCCAAAGGTTTCCACCATAAGCTTTACGGCGATTTCGGCCGCTTTTGGGCTCACGGGCGTAGTTGCGCTGTTGTCTAAATATGCTATTGCCAAGAAAATGGCCCTCTTTCACCTATATTCCGTTTTATTATACTATATTTTGTGGTAGGAATCAAGTAGTTTGTGGGAAATGTGCAAGAAAAATCCCGCGGAGATTTCCGCGGGATTGCAAGTGTTTTGATTTATAACGTTTTTATCAGTTGTTCTTTTTGGGTTTTATAGTCCTCATCGGAAATTTGCCCGTTTTCATGTTGTTGCTTCAATAATAGCAGTTGTTGGGCAATATCACCACCCTGCCGTTTTACTTTGTTTATTATTTCTCTGTTTCTTCTTTTGCTCATCAAAATCATAATCATGGATAAACACAGGGCACTAAATACGAATCGACAAAAGTCATAGATACTATCAGGCCAAATGGTGGCTGAAAAAACAGGTACAAAACACAGCCAGATATATAGCACTCGTGTGACAACACCCCATTTTTTATTTCTGAAAAACCAAATGGATATGCCGAAGCCCAATAACACCAATGGCGTCAATAAAACACATATTCCAAGCCATGCAGTACCATCTCCGTGTCCAAGCCATTCAAAAACATATCCGTTAGCGAATAATTCGTACCAATGCCCATACTCAATTGGCATCATTTCAAAAGCAAAGACAACCAAAGCAACGGTCGCCAAAAGTTTAGTTTGAAATTGGGTAACTTTCGGTTTACAAGTCAGTAAAAATAGAATGCCTAATAATACAACCGATGCTCCCACACGGAATATTACTGAGATAATTGGCGGATACCCATAACGCCACAAATCCCACAATTCGTCCTGCGATACCAAAAGCCCTTCTAACCAAGTTAAATCGAAATTGTTTCCTATAAACTGTGCATCATTGGGCAAAGTTAAAATAATAATCGAAAAAGAGACTCCCAAAATCGCCGAGCCTATTAAGATTGCTTTTTCAATAGCATTAGGGGCTTTGTGGTACAAAAACACGGCGGCTACCCCAAGCGCAATGAAAAACAATACAACAAAAAACATAGTTATTCTCCTTTATTTCATGTCGCTAACCATTTGGTCAAATTCTTCGGTTGTGATCAACCCCTGTGCCACCCATTCGGTAAGCACCCGAAGTTTTTCCTCATTTGGTGTCATGGCGGCTTGCTTTTTAGGTACTTTTACCGTAGCAGGTGTATGGGAAACATTAGCGTTTCCTACCATAACGTCGGAGTTTTCCACCAATTGACCAAAGCCGGACAATAGCAAATAGGTAATATAGTTCGTAAGCACCATAAGAGCAACCCCAACCAAGATACACAGTGCAACGACAATCAGATCATCGTCCACGACTACGCATGCTATTGCGCCAATTACCCCTCCTAGAACTTCCAAAAAAGTGGAAATGTTAAAATACCACATTGCGAATTTTTTGATCTTCGGTCCTAAATTTGTTTGATTCATAATTTTTCCTCCTAAAAATAAAAAAGTGCGACAACCGAAGTCATCGCACCGAAAAACGCAAACTCCGATTGTCGCCAAACAAACATAAACAGAATGGGGATATTACATCGAACCATACGAATAAGTGGAGTTTGCATTTTTGCAAAATTCAACTATTCGCATAGTTCAACAAGAGCATATTATCCCATAAAAAGATAAAATACCCCTATTTCTGTTTATTCGGTTTGTTTGGCATTATCATTATACAACAATCGGAATAAAATTGCAAGAAAAAATCCTCGTTCCGAAGAACGAGGATCGTTGGTGACCCATCGGCGATTCGAACGCCGGACACCTTGATTAAAAGTCAAGTGCTCTGCCAGCTGAGCTAATGGGTCGTTTTTGACAGCCCAATTAATATATCACAACTAAATCGGATTGTCAACACTTTTTTATGATTTTTTTCAAAAATTTTAAGATGACCCTTTCAAACGACAGGTGTCTCTATTTTTTGCCGAATAAACCGAAAAACCCTTTTCGTTTCGCAGGCTCTTCCCGATTGGTTTCTTCGGGGGAAGGATCTTCTTGCTGATCGTCCTCTTCCTCGTCTTCCTCTAAATCGTCGAAGGGAGAATATTCCACATATTCTTTTCCTTCAAATTCAGGGAGATCCTCTTCTTCTACCAATTGCTCTTGCTGACGGCGAGAATCGTCATTTAAAATGCGCAAGGCTTTGGGAATCATTGCTTGGGGAATCAAAATATCGTAAATGGGTTCGTCAATATCTTGATCTTCCTCTTCTTCCATGGCAGGCTCTTCCTCTTGCCATTCGTCCTCATAGTCGGATTCTTCGTATTCGATTTCCTCGGTTTCCTCCGATTGGTCGTCTTGCGTCAAGCGATAAATGCAAGGAATTCGCAATCCTTCCAGCAGGGCAACCAAACGCAAGGTTTCCCCTTCACCCACCACCGAAACCAGCAATTCCGGTTCCAATTCTTCGGGCAAGGTCAAGGTTTCTTTGGGTTTGTCGCTGTCAGACATCATCATATCCCGTTCCTCTTGATTTAAGATGGGGGAATAATCGTCTAACTCACAACCGCATTTGGGACACATTGTTTGATCGTTGGGGTACTCTTTGTTACAACGGGGACACCACATGGGCAACTACCTCACAAAGTAATTTTTTGCCATTGTAGCATTATTTTGCCGATTTTGCAACCGTTGTAAGAAAAATTTTACAATTTATTCACATTTTTCGTTGCATTCCTGCGCAAACGCCAACAAATCCTGCAATTCTTTACACAATGCCATACCCACTACACGAGATACGGCATCCATGACCTCTGCATAGGGATTTTCGTACCGATTTTCGGTGGGACCGCTGTGGGCTTGCAAGATGGCGATTCGTTGTTCTAACTTTTGTATGATTTTTTGACCACAATTACACATAAGAAAACTCCTTTGGGTGATTTTTGGTTATTCGTTCCCCAAAGGAGTCATATTTATTCTGTTAAACCGAAAAAGCAGAAATATCGGTCGCCAAGCCTGTTTTGTCATCTACCGTAACCACCACGCCGTCTAATTGACAAGGCCCGTCGGCGGTGGTAAAACGAACCGGAAGCTTGTCTTTTAACAGTGCTATGGATTGCTCGGGACGAACCCCCAACACCGAATAGGCAGGACCACACATTCCCAAATCGGAAATATAGGCAGTTCCTTGGGGTAAAACGGTAGCATCGGCAGTTTGCACGTGGGTATGCGTTCCCAGCACCGCTGTTACCTTACCGTCCAAATAATATGCCAACGCCTTCTTTTCCGCAGTCGCTTCGGCGTGCATGTCTACCACGATCACCTTACACCCTTGCTCTTTGGCCCGCTCAACCAAACGGTCTGCCGTTTCAAAGGGACAACCGGTGGCGCTCATATACACCTGCCCGACCAAACTGATAACGGCTGCCCGAAAGCGACCTTTGTCCACCACACAAAACCCACTGCCGGGTGCCGAGTCGGGGTAATTGGCAGGGCGCAACAAAAACTCGTCGGTTTCATAACGGTCATAAATCTCCCGTCGACGAAAGGAATGATTTCCACCTGTAATTACGTCGGCACCGCTTTGAAAAATGTGGTCGGCAGACACGGGATGGATTCCGTTGCCGTCGGCAGAATTTTCACCGTTGACCACCACAAAATCGGGTGTATACTGACGTTTTAACAAAGGCAATTGTTCTCGCAATTTTTCGCAACCTGCCGAACCGACCACGTCGCCAATCATTAAAAATTTCATATGACATTCTCCTAATCTGATGTCATTATATCCCTCATATGGCGGTTCTGTCAACCAAAATGTGAGTTTCACCCCAAAATCTGCTATAAGATGGGCTTTTTGTGACGAATTTTGTTGACTTTACACCGGTAATATTTTATACTAAAATATGTATAAGTATATATACTCATCTTTAGAGGTGTTTGGATTGAATACAAGTTTTTTCAAGCGTATTTGGGCAGAAATCGACTTAGATGCCATAGCACATAACGTAACCGCTTTGCGCCGCTTATTACCGAACGGTGTCAAAATGATGGCGGTTGTCAAAGCA
>JAZRFL010000110.1:0-3648 GCA_045661365.1 Acutalibacteraceae bacterium
ATTCATTTCGGTTCTGGATCGCACCAAAGAACCCGGCTCCTTGGGTGAACCCTTGTTCTTAGACGTAGTTGCCGCTTTGCGTGACACCGCTTTTGCCGATGTTCCCGTATTCTCCGGTCGCTATGGCTTGGGCTCTAAGGATACTACTCCCGCTCAAATCGTTGCCGTATACGACAACATGAAAGACCGTTGCGCCAAAAAACGCTTTACCATTGGTATTGAAGACGACGTAACCAACCTTTCCTTGAAAGTAAAAGGCGCTGTGGACACCACGCCCGCCGGCACCTCTTGCTGCAAATTCTGGGGCTTGGGCTCCGACGGTACCGTTGGTGCTAACAAAAACTCCATTAAGATCATCGGTGACAACACCGACATGTATGCCCAAGGCTACTTCTCTTACGACTCCAAAAAATCCGGTGGTATTACCGTTTCTCACTTGCGTTTCGGTAAGACCCCCATCAAGTCCACCTATTTGATCAACCAAGCCGACTTTGTTGCTTGCCATAATCCCTCTTACGTGGACAAATACGATATGGTTTCCGACGTGAAAAAGGGCGGCACCTTCCTGCTGAACTGCTCTTGGGACGTAGAAGAACTTTCTGCCCACCTGCCCGCCGATATGAAACAATATATCGCCAAAAACAACATTCAATTCTACACCATCGACGCTACCCACATCGCCAAAGAATTGGGTCTGGGCGGTCGCACCAACACCATTTTGCAAGCCGCTTTCTTTGCGCTGTCTAACATCATCCCCGCCGACAAGGCTGTACAACTGATGAAGGATGCCGCTACCAAGTCCTACGGCAAAAAGGGTGAAAAGGTGGTTGCTATGAACCACGCCGCTATCGAACGTGGTATCGACGGCTTCAAGAAGGTGGACGTTCCCGCCGATTGGAAGGATGCCGTTGACACCGCCAAAGAAGAAGTGGTACTGGAAGGTAACGATGCTCTCATCGATTACGCCAAGAAGGTGCTCATTCCCGTGAACGCTCAAAAGGGTGACACCTTGCCCGTTTCTACCTTTGTAGATATGGCTGACGGTACGGTACCTCTGGGTTCTTCCGCTTTGGAAAAACGCGGTATCGCCGTAGATGTTCCTACTTGGGTACCCGACAATTGTATTCAATGTAACTTCTGCTCTTACGTTTGCCCCCACGCCGTTATTCGTCCCGTAGCTTTGACCGAAGAAGAAGCCGCCAAGGCTCCCAATGGCATGGCTACCAAAGACATGACCGGTGTTGCCGGCATGAAGTTCGCCATGACCGTTTCGGTGCTTGACTGTACCGGTTGCGGCGTTTGCGCACAAGTTTGCCCCGGTAAGAAGGGCGAAAAAGCTTTGGTGATGAATCCCTTGGATACCCAAATCACCAAACAACAAGAATTTGCTTACGGTCAAAAACTGCCCAAGAAAGAAGCAGTTGCCGCTAAATTTGCCGATACTACCGTTAAGGGTAGCCAATTCTGCCAACCCCTGCTTGAGTTCTCGGGCGCTTGCGCCGGTTGCGGTGAAACTCCCTATGCCAAATTGGCAACCCAATTGTTTGGTGACAGAATGTATATTGCCAATGCCACCGGTTGTTCCTCTATTTGGGGTGGCTCCGCTCCCTCTACTCCCTACACCGTAAATGCCGAAGGCAAAGGTCCCGCATGGGCTAACTCCTTGTTCGAAGACAACGCCGAATACGGTTACGGTATGATGTTGGCCAACAAGACCTTGCGTGAACGCTTGGCCAAAAACGTTGCCCAATTGGTAGAATGCAGCAAAGCCGATGCCGTAAAAACTGCCGCTCAAGCTTGGCTCGACACCATGGACGACGGTAAGACCAACGCCGCCGCTACCGAAGAATTGAAAGCCGCTTTGGCCGCCAATCCCTGCGGTTGCGACGCTTACAAGTTCGTTACCGAAAATGCCGACTACCTGGCCAAGAAATCCATCTGGATTCTCGGTGGTGACGGTTGGGCATACGACATCGGTTTCGGCGGTTTGGACCACGTTTTGGCTTCCAACGAAGACGTAAACATCTTGGTATTCGACACCGAAGTGTACACCAACACCGGTGGTCAAGCCTCCAAATCCACTCCTACCGGCGCTGTGGCTCAATTCGCCGCCGCAGGTATGGGCGTGAAGAAAAAAGACCTGGCCGCTATCGCCATGAGCTACGGTTACGTATACGTTGCCCAAGTTGCTATGGGTGCTGACATGAACCAATGCTTAAAAGCCTTCCACGAAGCAGAAAGCTATCATGGTCCTTCCATCATCATTGCTTATGCTCCTTGTATCAACCACGGTATCCGCGGCGGTATGGGCGTAAGCCAATTGGAAGAAAAGAAAGCCGTAGCCGCCGGTTACTGGCACAACTTCCGCTTTGACCCCCGCAAGGCCGCTCAAGGCGAAAATCCCTTTACCTTGGATTCCAAAGAACCCACCGAATCCTACGGCGACTTTATCCGTGGCGAAGTACGTTACACCGCTCTGGAACGTGCTTTCCCCGAACGCGCCGCTAAATTGTTCGAAACCGCTGAAGCAGAAGCCAAAGCCAAATATGAACAATTGGTAAAACGCAACGAAAAATAATCGTTGAACAAATAAGCAAATCCCGTTGCAGCAATGCAACGGGATTTTTGTTTGATGTATTTTGTTTATCAATTTCCGCCACGCAGATCATCAATCAGCTGTTGTAAATGGCAAATTTGCAGCTCGGTCAAATCGGTCACATCCAACACGGTACGCTCGTCTAACCCCAACAAATAATCGGCACTGACCGAAAACCGATTGGCAATGCGCACCAGCATGTCCACCGACGGCATAATATTCTCGTTTTCCCAATTGCTTACGCTTTGCTTCGTTACGTTCAACGCCTTGCCGAATTCCACCTGATTCATCCCATTAGCGATCCGCAATGCCTTGATTCGTTTGCCAAACATACCAAACCACTCCCAACAATTTTACAATACTATTGTAAAATATTTATTGACTTTTAAGAAATACTTTGGTATATTAATACTTGACTTCTGTCGAAATTTAGCAATACAAGATATTAGGAGGAATTTACTATGTTCTGTCCCATTTGTGGCGCCCAAAATCCCGACAATGCATCCGCTTGCATGAATTGCGGTGAAACTTTGCAAAAAAGCCAACCGCAAAACGCCTATCAACAACCCATGTACCAACCGTCATTTGCCCCCGTTGGCCAATTAAAAACAAACAAAGGCTTAATAAAGTACATCTTACTTTCCATTATCACCTTTGGCATTTATGATCTGGTCGTCATGTCTTCGGTTTCCAACGACATTAACATAGTTGCTTCTCGTTACGACGGAAGACGAACCATGCACTACTGCCTGTTGTTTTTCATCATTTCCCCCATTACCTTAGGAATTGCCGAAATCGTTTGGGGTCATAAAATTTCAGGACGTATCGGCAGAGAATTACACCGCCGCGGCATTGCTTACGGTTTCGGTTCCGGTGACTACTGGCTGTGGAATATTTTAGGCAGTCTCTTTGTTGTTGGTCCGTTTATTTATTTGCACAAATTATTTAAAGCAGTCAACAAAATGAATGCCCATTATAATGTAAACGGTTAATTGCGTTGCGATTTATACACAACGTTGCCCCTTTACCCGTCTCCCCTTACACAGGGGAGG
>JAZRFL010000111.1:0-6472 GCA_045661365.1 Acutalibacteraceae bacterium
TATGCTCGGTTGGTCTGGACATGGTCGTTATTCCCGGTGACACCTCTGCTGACGTGATTTCCGGTATCATTGCTGACGAGGCCGCTATTGGTATGGTCAACTCCAAAACCACGGCAGTTCGTTTAATTCCTGCCATTGGTAAGCAACTAGGTGACGAACTTGACTTTGGCGGTCTTTTGGGTAGCGGTCCCATTATGCCCGTGAATACTGCTTCTCCTTCGGTATTTATCAATCGGGGCGGACGGATTCCTGCTCCTATGCATAGTCTCAAAAACTAACAAACGAGGTAATAGAAATGAAATTAGGTATCGTAGGATTGCCCAACGTTGGTAAATCCACATTGTTTAACGCCATCACCAACGCAGGCGCACAATCGGCCAACTTCCCTTTCTGCACCATTGAACCTAACGTTGGTGTTGTTGCTGTACCCGATGAACGGCTCGATAAACTGGCCGAAATTCATCAACCCGACAAAATCACCCCTGCCACCGTAGAATTCGTGGATATTGCAGGTCTTGTAAAAGGGGCTTCTAAAGGGGAAGGTTTGGGTAACAAATTTCTTTCTCACATTCGTGAGGTAGATGCCATTGTTCACGTGGTTCGTTGCTTTGTGAATGACGATATTATTCACGTAGATGGCAACATCAACCCCGCCCGTGACATTGAAACCATCAACTTTGAGTTGATCTTCTCGGACATGGAAATGCTGGAACGCCGTATCGATCGCACCACCAAGGCCATGAAAGGCGACAAATCTTTGGCTGCTCAAGTAGAAATGTTGAAAAACTTATACTCTCATTTGGAAAGTGGTAAATCCGCTCGTTCCTTTGAACGAAACGAAGACGAAGCAACAATCATTGATGAAATCGGCTTACTTTCCGACAAACCGGTGATTTATGCTTGCAACGTAGGCGAAAACGATTTGACCGATGGCATTGACAACAACGAAGGGTATCAAATCGTGCAAAAAATTGCCGCTGAAGAAGGTTCGGGTGTATTGCCAATATGTGCCGAAATCGAAGCAGAAATTGCCCAAATGGACAAAGATGAACAAGCCATGTTCTTGGAAGAATTGGGTCTCCCCTGCTCCGGTTTGGACCGTTTGATTCAAGCTTGTTACGCTCTGCTTGGTTTGATTTCTTATTTGACCGCCGGCAAACCCGAAGTACGCGCCTGGACCATTGTAAAAGGTACCAAAGCACCTCAAGCCGCTGGCAAAATCCACAGCGACTTTGAAAAGGGCTTTATTCGTGCCGAGGTTATCGGTTATGATGAATTCATGGAACTGGGTTCTATAGTTGCCGCCAAGGAAAAAGGACTTGTCCGCTCGGAAGGTAAAGAATACGTTATGAAAGACGGCGACATTGTTTTGTTCCGTTTTAACGTATAACTTTTTGAAAACCTTGTTATGTAAGACTTAGATTTATAATAATTGACTATTCATTTAAATCAAAAACGGTCGGTATCATTACCGACCGTTTTTGATTTACAAAATAATACAAATGAGTCCGCTACAGCCCTCATTGATGACTCGACTTATGGTTTCTTGAATTTTATTTCGCGCATCTTGTGGCATACGGGCAAGTTTAGCATGTAACCCTTCGTTGACCAAATCGTGAAGGGATTTGCCGAAAATATTGGAATCCCAAATTTGACCCGGTTCATCTTCAAATTCCGAAAGCAAATAGCGCACCAAATCTTCTGACTGCTTTTCAGAACCTACCACCGGCGTTATCTCGGTTTGTATATCAGCACGCAGCATATGTATGGAAGGCGCTTTTGCTTTTAAGCGAACACCATACTGACCGCCCTGTTTCATAATTTCCGGTTCTTCCAGCGTCATTTCTTCCTTTTCCGGCATAACGATTCCATATCCAACCCGTTCTACATCTTCTAATGCAGAACGTACCTTTTCATATTTCAATTTGGTGTCTGCCAATTCCATCAAACAGCCCATTAGTCCTTCTTCACTACAAATTTCCAGTCCTGTTTCTTCCGAAAGAATTTTATAGAACAAATCACTTTGCATTCCTACTTGAATAACCGCACGCCCGCTCCCCAATTCTACCGATTGCAGATCAGCAAACAACACGTGTTCACTTGTTTTTAGTGCTTGCTCCAAAATCGTCAACATACGTATGCTGTGAATCTGATCAACAGTTCGACGCAGTACGGAATATATGTCCTGTTTTAACCAATGAGTGGTATCTAAGGTTTTGATCCATTCCGGCAATTGAATGCAGACCTCTCGCACCGGAAACTCATATAGAATGGTTGACAAAATTTTTTTAATATATTCCTCATCTAATTCCAAACAGTTTACCGGTAAAACGGGAATTCCATACTTCTCACCCAAGGAAGCTGCCAAAGTAATTGAACTCTCGCAGGCGGGCTCCACACAATTCAACAAAACAACAAACGGTTTATTGATTTCTTGCAGTTCTTTGATTACACGTTCTTCGGCTTCTTCGTATTCCCCTCGCTCGATATCACTGATACTGCCGTCGGTCGTTACCACAATCCCTATGGTAGAATGTTCCGAAATCACCTTTTGTGTACCGATTTCCGCCGCCATGTTAAAAGGGATTTCTTCCTCGAACCATGGGGTTTTAACCATACGGGGACGATCTTCTTCAACGTATCCCAGCGCACTGGGGACAATATACCCAACACAGTCTACCATGCGCACCGAAAATTCACCGGTACCGTCTAAGCTGATCTTTACCGCTTCTTCAGGAATGAATTTTGGTTCTGTTGTCATAATAGTGCGCCCTGCCGCAGATTGTGGCAATTCATCGATTGCACGCTCCCGTTGATATTCGCCTTCTATATTTGGCACTACCATAGTATCCATAAAGCGCTTGATCAACGTGGATTTTCCCGTGCGTACCGGGCCAACGATTCCGATGTAAATGTTACCGTCGGTCCGTTTGGCAATATCGCTATATATACTTGTGTCTGTCATTCGCTCGTCCTCGTTTCCTTATATTCTTTGTTAATCTATATGCAAGCATCAAGGACGATATGCCAAAAAACTACTGCTTGATTTTTCAAGCAGTAGTTTCAATCAATTAGTCTTCAATGGCAGCCTTGCGAGAAATGATGGGTGCAATTTCTTCAGGTTTGAATTTCGGAATGCGATCATAGGTATACAATCCGTTTTGCTCAATTTCTACGTCGGTTAATTGGGTGTAACAGAGTGCAAAAAAATTGGGATTGTCTAATTGGGCGTCGGCCAGCCCTTTAAACCGAGTTAAAAATTCTTCCTTGGATTTCGGCCCCTCACCATATCCCCAACCGGAGGTATCGTTTGTCCAACGAATACCACCGTATTCACTGATAAACACCGGTTGACCTTCATATGTTTGCAAATTCTTCGTGTAATCCGGTTGGTTTAGATCGCAGGAGTTTGCAAACTCTTTGTAACGAGCAGAAAAGGTGGCAGGATTTTGATCATAATCATGCAAATCAAAGATATCCGTTTCAACATGAATATAGCCGCTGGTATCGATACACGGACGGGTGGGATCAAGAGCCTTGGTGGTGCGGTAAGCCAAGCGTATGGTATCGCGATTTTGACCCGGGTCGGTTTCGTTAAAGGGACACCACCCAATAATAGAGGGATGGTTGAAATCACGGTCGATGGTTTCCAGCCATTCGCTTAAAAAGGCATGTAATACACTCGGATTTCCATTGGTAACCCCCCAACTGGGATATTCTCCCCAAACAAGGTAACCATGCTTATCACAATAATACAAAAAGCGTTCTTCGAAAATCTTTTGGTGCAACCGTGCACCATTAAAACCCATAGCCATAGAACGAAGCACGTCGTTTTCCAATTCTTTGTCATCAGGGGCAGTATAAATACCGTCGGGATAATACCCTTGGTCTAAAATGAGACGTTGAAACACCGACTTACCGTTAAGCAAGAATTTTTTGTCATCAAAGCCCACCGATCGCAAGCCAAAATAGCTGGTAACCATATCTTCACCAAAGGAAATCGCGACGTCGTATAAGCGACCCTGTCCCACTTCCCACAAGTGGGCTTCCGTAAGCGGAACACATAGTGTAAGATTTCCGCTTGCCTCACTCTGTTGGGCGTTTCCCATAGGGCGACCTTCATAGGTTACCGAAATCTGCAAATCAGCCTTACCTACCAATTGTACTGACATCTTAATGTCAGAAGTTTCCGGTTGCGGATAGAATTTCACCAATTTCACGTAAGTCTTCGGCGTAAATTCCAACCAAACCGTTTGCCAAATACCGGTAGAGCGAGTATAAAAACACCCATATCCTTTATATCGGTCACTTTGTTTGCCGCTGGGTACCAAGCGACTGCGGGTATCGTCGACAGCATACACCGTCAAAATATTTTCCCCTTCTACCAACCAATCGGTAATATCAAAAGAAAACGAAATGTAACCGCCTTTATGAACACCGGCTTTTTGTCCGTTTACGTACAAGGTACATTCATAATCCACCGCACCAAAATGCAATACCACGCGACCGCTTAATTGCTCTTTGGTAATGGTTACGGCACGCTTATACCAAACGCTTGCCATAAAATCGGTATATTCTATGCCCGATAATTTACACTCGGGACAAAACGGCACTACGATCGTTTTGGCAAGAACTGCATCATTTAAATGCAATCCGCGAGCTTCTCCTGTCTTGCCGTGGTCAATTTCAAATTGCCACTCCCCGTTTAAATTTTGCCAAGTACTACGACAAAATTGGGGTTTGGGATGTTGTGATCTCGGAATATTCATGTTAAACACCTCGCATTTTTTATCATTATATCGTATGAATAAATTTTTTTCAACCATTTTGATTGAATCAAAAAAAGAATTGTGCTATAATACACCACAAAGGAGTCTTGCACTATGGAAATTTTTGACTTTCACGCTCATATTTACCCCGAAAAAATTGCCACGGCTGCGGTAGAAAACGTGGGTAAATTTTACAACGTAACTATGGCCAGCGACGGCTTGCCACAAACCTTAATCGATATTGGAGCAGACGCCGGAATCGATAAATTCGTAGTTCATTCGGTAGCAACGGTGCCAAAACACGTGCCGGTCATTAATAAATTCATACAAACCGAAGTGGAACAATATGACGAGTTTTACGGATTTGGTACCATTCATCCCGACATGGATGACCCCGAAGGGGTAATTCAATCTATTTTAGTTGCAGGGCTGAAAGGCATTAAAATCCATCCCGAAACGCAGGGATTCAACGTTGATGATCCAAAACTATATGCGATTTGCGATTTATTCCGTGGCAAACTCCCCTTGCTGATTCATTGCGGGGACTATCGTTATGACAACTCACATCCTTACCGTTTGGTACATTTGTTGCACAACTTTCCCGACTTGACCGTAATCGCCGCACACTTTGGCGGTTGGTCAATTCCCGACATGGCTTTGGAGTATTTGGAAAACGAAACATGCTACATGGATTGCTCCAGTTCTATGTTTACTTTAGGTCCTCGCCGCATGAAAGAACTGATTCGTATTTACGGTGCCGAGCGAATGCTGTTTGGTAGCGATTACCCCATGTGGAATCCTAAATTTGAACTAAATCGCTTCCTTGGATTGGGATTGACCGAAAATGAAAATCAATTGATTTTACAAGACAACGCCAAACGAATTTTATGCTTAGACTAACGCTATCATCATAAACAACAAAAAAGAACGCACATCTGTGCGTTCTTTTTTGTTCAACTCATAAATCAGCATAACGTTTCTGTTAACGTTTTGACCACGTATCCACCGTTGCCGCACAATAAAATACAGGTGTTGATATTATCTTCATCCATATCTAAAATCGCTTTTCGAAAGACAAAGGAGGCCAGGTCGACGTCGCCCGCTTTCCACAGAGTTAGCATCTTTGCAATCTTGGTGCTTTTGTTTCGTTTCAATTCGTTGCAGATCGATCCATCAACATCATTAACAGCTACGTAGATATTATCGTTATCGGTTAAAAGAACGGTCACCTGCGGTTCAGGCAGCCCAACAACGATTTCATTTATAGTCGCAAGCTTATTTCTTGCAACCTCAAGCATTTCTTCAAACATATCGTCACCCCTTGGGTTCATGATAGCACAAAAGTGGTGGAAAATCAATAGTAGCATTGTATATCATTCAATATGCCATTACTTTTGTCATTCGTGCCCGAAAACGCTTCACGAATATTTGCACCGATACTTGTACCGCTACGTATAAGTTGATTTGTGAGAACGGATTCCTTTTTAGTTTGTTTTACATAGTTACAAACTTTTATAATCTGTAAAGCAAATTCTTTCAATTTTATAATTAACAGACTATCTGCCATAACAATACCACTATAAAACAAAAAGGGCAAGGCAAAGCCTTGCAAAAAATACTTATTACCTCTTACTTCTTACTTATTACTTCCCAAAGCCCCAAGGACTTTTTTGAGGTAAGAGTGAAGAGGTAATAGGTAAGAA
>JAZRFL010000112.1:0-9209 GCA_045661365.1 Acutalibacteraceae bacterium
GTTAAAATATAGTTAAAAATTTTATGATTAATTGTGAATATTCTTGTACAGGAGGAAAGAGACGTATGTTAGAACTTCGTAATATCAAAAAAGTATATCCTGCCGGCAATGGCGAAGTCGTTGCATTAAAAGGTATAAATTTGTTATTCAGACGCTCTGAATTTGTGTCTATATTGGGACCTTCCGGTTGCGGTAAAACCACTATGCTCAATATTATTGGCGGATTGGACGGCTATACCCAAGGTGATTTGATCATCAACGGCCGCTCCACTAGACAATATAGGGACAGAGACTGGGACACTTACCGCAATCACTCAATCGGGTTTGTTTTTCAAAACTACAATTTGATTCCGCACCAAACCGTTTTACAAAACGTTGAGTTGGCTCTTACTCTGTCGGGTGTTTCCAAAACTGAACGCCGTCAAAGAGCGAAAGAAGCATTGGAAAAAGTGGGTTTGGGAGATCAGCTTAACAAACGCCCCAATGAAATGTCCGGCGGTCAAATGCAACGTGTTGCCATTGCCCGTGCCTTGGTAAACAATCCCGATATCATTTTAGCAGACGAGCCCACCGGGGCCTTGGACACCGAAACAAGCATACAGGTCATGGAAATTTTAAAAGAAATTTCCAACGACCGTCTGATCATTATGGTTACCCATAACCCTGATCTTGCTACCACGTACTCTACCCGCATCATCAATATGTTAGACGGCCAAATCACAAACGATTCAGCTCCGATAACCGAAGAAGAGGCCAAAGAACTGCAAATAGAGCAAGCCAAAAAAGAATCAGCGGAAAAACAAGTGCGCAAAAAAGGCAAGAAACCCACCATGTCCTTTGGCACTTCTTTTATGTTGTCGCTGAAAAACCTATTTACCAAAAAAGGTCGTACCATCCTTACTTCCTTCGCCGGTTCCATCGGGATTATCGGTATAGCATTGATCTTATCTGTTTCACAAGGTACAACCGCCTACATTGACTCGGTGCAAGAAAGCACTCTTGCTTCTTATCCTATCACGCTTGAGGCGAAATCGGTTGACTTAGGGTCTTTAATGCAAACTTTTATGACGGTTACCGATAAAGAGATCGACCATCCCAACGATGCCGTATACAAAAAAACCGCTTTATTCGACATTATCAATGCCATGAGCAACATGGAAACCAATGAAAACGACCTGAAATCCTTTAAAGCCTATTTGGATGGTGAAATGGAAAAAACCGACAGCAATCTTTCCGAAGCGGTGAGCGGCATACAATATTCTTATGGTCTTGATTTACAGGTATTAACTGAAAACGTTGACGGAGAAATTATTGTATCTGATGCCCAAAAAATGATTCAAGGATTAATTTTGGAACACACGCAAATTGATATGTCTAGTCTTATGGGAACAAGTGCTACCCAAGATATGATGGCTATGAACCCAATGATGTCCGGTATGACTACCGGCGTGTGGAACGAAATTTTACCTGCCAAAGACGGTTCTCCCATCAACCCCTTGATGCATGAGCAATATGAAATTGTCTACGGCGCTTGGCCTACCGCTTACAACGAAGTTGTTTTGGTGTTAGATGAAAACAATGAATTAGACGACGTTACGTTATACGCTTTGGGATTGCTGCCCAAAGCCGATATCGATGCTTTGACTCAAGCGGCATTGGACCCCCAAAATACCGTTACCCAAACGATCACCAAATGGACGTATGAAGAAATCTGTGCCAGAGATTATCATACCGTATTTAACGGTGACTGCTACCGCAAAGATGACACAACCGGTCTATACAATGACCTGCGCAACAACAAAGAGGAACTGCGCTATTTGTTCAGCGAAAAATCCATCCCCTTGAAAATCAGCGGCATTATTCGCCAAACCGATTCCTCTTCTAACGGATTGATTCGAAACGGGATCGGTTATACCCATTTGCTGACTGAATATTTGGTGGAACGCTCTAAAAACTCACAAATCATTGCCGATCAAAAAGCCAATCCCAACTTAGATATTTTAACCGGATTACCTTTTAAAACAGCCACCCAAAATCTGAGCAAAGAAGAAAAACAAGTTGCTTTCATCGAGTTTACAAGCGCTTTAAATGAGATGAAAAAATTAGAGGTTTACCAAAAGATTTTGGCAACGCTCCCTGAAGATCAATTAATCGCAATGACACAAGAAGAGTTGGCAAAATATTCAATCGATGAAATACGTGGCATGCTGTTACAAAGCATTCAAGAAACCATGACCATCAGCGAAGTAGATGCCAAAGCCTATATTGATGCAATGGATGATAAAAAAGCCACAGAATATTTCGCTTCCGGCATTCGTTCAAATATTTTGTTAGGTGCACAACAACAAGCTGAAGCCTATATGCAATCCAAAGTTCCCCAGGCTTTGTTACAAGAGTTTGATGCCTTGCTCGCCACCTACACGGCAGAGCAATGCGCCAAATATTACGATGAAATCATTACCTTCTCTACCACCGATTTATATAATAATCTTTTGTCTATGGGGTATATTGATTTGGCTTCCCCCACCAAAATCAACCTGTATGCCTCGTCGTTTGAAAACAAAGATGTAATCGAAAACGCAATTATCACCTATAACAATCAAGTGGATGAAGTTAAAAAGATTGAATATACGGACTATATTGGTTTATTGCTCTCATCGGTTACCACGATCATTGATGCTATCACTTACGTTTTAATTGCTTTTGTTTCTATTTCTTTGATCGTTTCCTCCATTATGATCGGCGTTATCACTCTGATTTCGGTACAAGAACGCACCAAAGAAATCGGTATTTTACGTGCGATTGGTGCCTCTAAACGTAATGTTTCCGGTATGTTTAATGCCGAGACCATGATTGTCGGCTTTGCTTCAGGATTGTTAGGTGTTATTGTTACCTACCTATTGTGTATACCCATCAATTTGATTTTGTATCACTTGACCGGGCTAGACAATCTGCAAGCCTATTTGCCGATTCCTGCAGCCATAGTTTTGGTTGTTATTAGCGTACTGCTTACTCTGATCTCAGGCATTATCCCCTCCCGCAGTGCTGCAAAAAAAGATCCGGTAGAAGCATTGCGAACCGAATAATTTTAAAAAACGGGCTGAAATTCAGCCCGTTTTATATTGCATTGATAAAAAATAGTGCTATAATATTTGAAAAGGAAGTGATATTATGAAATACATTATTGACCACGACCTCCACAATCACAGCCTCGTATCTCCTTGCTCGCGAGACGATCGTCAAACCAAAGAAGCGATTCTTTCCTACGCCCTGACAAATGGCTTTTCTTTGGTTGGCATTTCCGACCACCTGTGGCCCGACACCCGTGAGTTGCTTTGGCCCGCACAAAAAGATGTTCCTCACTCGAATCAATGTCGCTTTTTAAAAGGAGCAGAGGTAGAAATGCACATGAGTGGCGAAGTGGCTGTCACCGCCGAGGAATTGGAACTGTTAGATTATTTTATTTTAGCCTTAACCCACGTACATTTATTGGGATATGTAACAGATCCTGCCAAAGCACCGCTTTCGGTGGAAGAAACCGCCTCTTACATTAAAGAACGGATTTATAAAGCCTTATCCATGGATTTACCCTTTGAACGGATGGGGCTAGCCCATATTACTTGGATTCCTCAACCGGCGGGACATCACCTCACCGAATGTCTTGCTTTGTTTACCGACCAAGAGTGGGAAGACATTTTTGGGCGAATTGCCAAGCTCGGCATGGGTGTAGAACTGAATCTTCGACCCTTGGATTATTCTGCTGAACAATTACCCCAAGTACTTCGACCCTATCAAATCGCCAAAAAGATGGGATGCAAATTTTATTTAGGCGGCGATGCCCATCACCCCGAGAATTTCACAAAAAATCGAATAGAAAAATTCCAAGCAGTCATAGATTTATTAGATTTGACCGAAGACGATAAATGGGAATTCGTCAAACAAAACCGTATTTAATTTTACTAAAGGAAGGTTTAGCATGAACATCTGGCACAACATTGACCCCAAACGTATTAACCCCGAGGATTTTGTTGCCTGCGTAGAAATCTCAAAAGGTAGCAAAAAGAAATATGAGTTAGACAAAGAAACCGGTCTGATCATCTTAGACCGAGTACTTTATACCTCGACTCACTACCCCGCTAACTACGGCTTGATTCCTCGTTCCTACGGTGATGACGAAGACCCGTTAGATGTTTTAATTCTCTGTTCGGAAGCATTGGAGCCGCTCACTTTGGTGCGTTGCTATCCGATTGGATATATCTCTATGTTAGATGGCGGTCGACACGACGAAAAAATTATCGCAATTCCCTTTACCGATCCAAACTATAACAAATATAAGGACATATCTGACCTGCCACCTCATATTTTTGATGAAATGGCACACTTCTTTACGGTTTACAAAGCACTGGAGGACAAAGAAACCGTAACCGGCGAAGTCAACGGACGTGAGGCCGCCATTGATGTAATTGCTACCGCTTTGGACAATTATATTGAAAAGTTCTGCAAATAGCAAAAAAATTCACCTTTCAAATGAAAGGTGAATTTTTTATTATCCTTCCCACGGCACAATGTCACCGGTTTTCAGGGTTTTGGGCAGATCAATGAGTCGTTGATTGGATGAGCCGCGAAAACGCAAAGTAATGTCGTGCAACGCCTTTACAAAGCGACCATCTACCAACACGTCTATCATTGACAACATCTCATCGGTCACCTCGCAACGAGCATAACTTTCCCTTAGCAACTCCTCGTCCAATACAAAGCCGGTAAAACACCATATCGTCTTGTTGGGGTATGTTTCCCTCACCTTTTTTAAAAAGGGCAACAACGCCCGCTGATTGGTAGGTTCCATAGGTTCTCCGCCGAGCAAAGTCAGTCCATCAATATAATCCGGAGCTAACATTGTAAGGATCAACTCTTCGGTTTCTTGTGTAAAAGGTTTTCCGTAATCAAATGCCCAGGTTTGGGGCTGGAAGCATTCCTCACAATGATTGGTACAACCCGAAACAAACAAGGTTACCCGTACGCCAATGCCGTTAGCAATATCACAATTTTTAATCTCACCGTAATACATAAAACCACTCCGAGTGAAATGCCCACTGCAAAACAGTGGGCATTTCGTTGTATTTTACAGATGCAAGACCCGTTCTTTGATTTCTTGCGTACGACCTTGGTTCCAATATTGGGTACCAATGTAGCCACATGTACGACGAGCTACATTCATTTTATCTTGGTTGGTATTGCCGCACTTGGGGCATCGCCAAATAAGCTTCCCTTCGCTGTCCTCTACCACTTCGATCTCACCGTCGAAACCGCAATCATGACAATAGTCACTCTTGGTGTTCAATTCGGCGTACATAATGTTGTCATAAATAAACCTCATAACTTGCAAAACAGCATCTAAGTTATGTTGCATATTGGGTACTTCCACATAACTGATTGCACCACCGGGAGACAATGCTTGGAATTTGGATTCAAACGCCAATTTGGAGAAAGCGTCGATTTCTTCCGAAACGTGGATATGATAACTGTTGGTAATATACCCCTTATCATTAATGCCCTCAATAATACCGAAACGACGTTGCAAGCACTTAGCAAATTTGTAGGTTGTAGATTCCAAAGGAGTACCATACAAACTAAAGTCAATGTTGTGCTTTTCTTTCCAGCCTTTGCAAGCATCATTCATGTGTTGCATAACGTCCAATGCAAAGGGAGTGGCAGACGGATCGGTATGTGATTTTCCGGTCATGTATTTTACACATTCATACAGACCCGCATAACCCAAAGAAATGGTGGAATACCCGCCAAACAGCAATTTATCAATAGGCTCCCCTTTTTTCAAACGAGCCAAAGCGCCAAATTGCCACAAAATGGGTGCAGCGTCGGACAATGTTCCTTTTAAGCGTTCGTGACGACACATAAGAGCCCGATGACACAATTCCAAACGTTCGTCAAAAATCTTCCAGAACTTTTCAATGTTACCGCCGGAAGACAAAGCAATATCAACCAAGTTAATGGTAACAACACCTTGATTAAAACGACCATAATACTTGGGATTGCCGTTTTCGTCTACATAAGGAGTCAAGAAACTGCGGCAGCCCATACAGGTATAGCAACGACCAACACCAGTTTTGTCCACTTTGAGTTCCAGCATTTTCTTTTCGGAAATATAGTCGGGAACCATACGTCTGGCGGTGCATTTAGCGGCCAATTTGGTCAAATAATAATAGGGAGAATCTTCGTGAATATTGCCCTCTTCCAGCACGTAAATGAGCTTGGGGAATGCAGGGGTAACCCACACACCTTGTTCATTTTTGACACCTTTGTAGCGTTGTTCCAAAGTTTCTTCGATAATCATAGCCAAGTCGTGCTTTTCCTGCTCGTCTTTGGCTTCGTTTAAATACATAAATACGGTAATAAACGGTGCTTGACCGTTGGTGGTAAGCAAAGTAACTACTTGATATTGAATAATCTGCACACCACGTTTAATTTCTTCCCGTACTCGTTTTTCAACCATTTCAGAAATAACCGATTCGGCAGGAGAAACACCCAACTCGGCAAGCTCTGCTTCCACCTCGCCGCGAATACGTTGACGGCTGATTTGTACAAAGGGAGCCAAATGCGTCAAGGAAATACTTTGACCGCCGTATTGGTTAGAGGCAACCTGTGCAATAATTTGGGTAGCAATGTTGCAAGCGGTAGAAAAACTATGCGGCTTCTCGATCATAGTGCCACTGATTACCGTGCCGTTTTGCAACATATCTTCCAAGTTTACCAAATCACAGTTGTGCATATGTTGGGCATAATAGTCGGTGTCATGGAAGTGAATGATCCCTTCGTTATGAGCGTCAACAATATCTTGCGGCAACAAAATACGGTTGGTGATATCACGAGAAACTTCACCCGCCATATAATCGCGTTGGACGCTGTTAACGGTAGGATTTTTGTTGGAGTTTTCTTGCTTAGCTTCTTCGTTGTTACACTCGATCAAGCTCAAGATCTTGTCGTCGGTTGTGTTGGACTTACGCACCAAACTACGCGTGTAACGATAGGTAATATACCGTTTGGCTACCTCAAAGGCACCATGAGCCATGATTTGTTTTTCGACCAAGTCCTGAATTTCTTCTACAGACATGGAACGGTTGGTTTTTTGGCAAGCCAACTCAACTGACTCGGCAATGCGACGAATTTGCATGGGAGTCATGCGTTCCGCTTCGTCTACAACATCATTTGCCTTGGTAACGGCGGCGATGATTTTGGTAATATCAAAGGTAACTTCAGAACCGTTGCGCTTAATAATTAACATACTACTCTACTCCTTCTCTATGGTTTAGGTGTGGTGTAGCGATCCTACCCACTATATATCTTGAGTACAGAAGTATGATAACACAAGATATAGCGAAAAGCAACCTTAAATCCTATTTTTGCTAATTTTTGGCATAACGCACAAAAAAGAAGATGGATTTTGTACAAAAAAACGTCAGAACAGTAAAAACAGCACAAGATATATAGCGTAGCATTCAAAACAAACACTATATATTGTTTGTTGATTATCATAAAACAAAAGAAAAAGCCCGCCGAAATTCGGCGGGCAAATACATACAAATTAGTTAGCAGCCTCTGCAATTTCAACCAAAGCTTCTACGCCAGGAGCGCAATCTTCGCAGAAGTAGCCTTCTTCACCTTGATATTCCAGTTCGGTGACTTCTACATCCTTTTTGTTGCACAAATCGCAATCGCCGGTGGTGGAGCAACCAACAAACGCTACGCATACAAACGCACAAACCAACAACAGAGCAATAATTCTTTTCATGAGAAATTTCCCCTTTAAAATAATGTGTAGTTTTACCTACCAACTTCAGTATATACCTTTTGGTGAATTTTGTCAATATATTTTATAAAAAAAAAAGAAAATGTACACTTTGCACAACCATGTGTGAAACAGATATAACCGAAACGTGCTTGCCGTTGCAAACTATCAACATTTCGTTAAACAAAAAAGAACGACTCGATTGAGTCGTTCTTTGGTGGAGATAAGGGGGATCGAACCCCTGACCTCTTGACTGCCAGTCAAGCGCTCTCCCAGCTGAGCTATACCCCCAAAGGATTTGCTGTTTCTTTCAGCAAGATGTATATTACCACACTTCTTTTCAAAATGCAAGTGTTTTTTTAAATTTTTTCAAAAAAAATTTATGAACACCCTTTACACCCTGCACATTGGCCATCTTCATGGGTAGTAACAAGAACTTCGTCCAAAATTTTCCTGGCGCCGTATACGCCAAAGGGAGAAAGAGAAATAGGCTCTTGACTATCAATATCTCCAAGTAATAAGCCTGCGTTTTTCAGCACTTTGAGATGCGTCTCTGCCGATTCCCCTACTCTGCTTGACAAATCTGCAACCGTAATCGGACCGTTTTGCAAAATATCGATCATAGCAAGGCGAGTTTGGTCTGCCAGGGCAGTTGCCACTAAATAAGCCATTTGATTTTTTACATTATTTTCCATAGAAATCAATCCTTATCGATTATTGAGGCTGTTGCAATCAAGCAACAGCCTCAACCAAATAACATTAAGTTAAATCTTGTACGTAGATCGTGCGTATACCGTCACTCTCGGCAGCCGAATTGCGTTTTTTAAGAAACTTTTCCGCTACTTGAGGGAACAAAGCATAGCTAAGCACATCTTCATCACATTTTGCTAAATCCCCTGCTTGTTCACGATACATGTCAAGTTCCGGTTTCAGCAAATCAGCAGGACGACAGGTAATCACTTCATCGTCACCAATACACTTTTTGCGTACGTCCTCATTTACGGGAGCAGGCAAAGCACCGTATTCACCACGTAACAGCCCTTTGGATTCTTTGGGGACCATTTTATACCGTTCACCGCCAATGATGTTCATAACGGCTTGAGAACCGACGATTTGGCTGGTAGGTGTAACCAAGGGAGGATACCCAAAATCTTCCCGTACACGGGGAATTTCAGCCAATACGTCATAGAATTTATCTTCGGCACCCGCTTGTTTCAATTGAGAAAGCAGGTTGGAAAGCATACCACCCGGTACTTGATACAACAAGGTATTGGTATCTACATTCAACACTTTGGGGTCGAGAATACCTTGTTCTTTCAATTTTTGGGCAATATCGCGGAAATGGGTAGCGGCTTTGCTCAAGGCTTCTAAATCCAAACCGGTATCACGATCGGTACCTTTTAAG
>JAZRFL010000113.1:0-4665 GCA_045661365.1 Acutalibacteraceae bacterium
ACACGACGGACATCGTGAACGTATACGCAAACGGCTCAAAGAAGTGGGCATGAACGGTATGCAGGAACACGAAGTGTTGGAATTTCTTTTGTTTCACACGCGTCCTCGCGGCGATGTGAATGAATTGGCGCATCGTCTGCTCAACGAATTCGGCACGTTGTACGGTGTGATTCACGCAGATTTTGAAGACCTTACCGCGGTCAAAGGGGTCGGGGAAACCACCGCTTTGTTTTTAACACAATTGCCCACCGTGTTTCGTTGGTGTATGACCGACAAAAAGCAAAAGAAATTTAATTTTAACAGTACCGATCATATGGCAGAGTATATGCGTCAAAACTATTTTAATCCGAAAAGAGAAGAACTGTACGCATTGCTGTTTGATTCCAAAATGAACCTACTGCGTGCGGAATTGGTCGCTACCGGTTCTTTGCGAGCGGTACATATGGATTATCGTCGGTTGATCGGGTTGTGTTTTCATGCGGAAGCGCACTACGTGGTTTTGGCACACAATCATCCCAGTGCTATTTTGTTGCCGTCGTCCAGCGACATTAGTACTACCAACAGCGTGGCGGAAACGCTAAAAAAGGTAGATGTGATTTTGGTGGACCACTTGATCATAGGGATCGATGACTACGTGTCTATGGCCCAGTCGGCAGAAACAGCCTATATTTTTCCGCCGATGCAACTTCCCGACGTATTATATTAAAAGTATGCGGTGCTCGCAGATTGCGAGCACCGTTTTTTGTTATTCAAATTCGATTGCGGCGGGCGGCGTAGCGGTAATGTCGTATAAAACACGACTAACGCCGGAGATTTCTGTGGTTAACCGACGGGAAATAGAACCCAAGGTTTCAAAGGGAATGTCGGTCCATGCTGACGAAATAAAGTCGTTGGTATGTACCGCGCGCAACACCAAGGTATACTCGTAGGTTTGACGGTTGCCGCGAATTGCCGCACTTTTAAAATTGGCAATAGCAGCAAAGTATTGGTTGGCGTGTTTGTTGAGCTTGGCTTTTTCAAACTCCTCGCAAAAGACAGCATCGGCTTGCCGTAAAATTTCCAACCGTTCCATGGTAATAGCGCCCACACAACGGGTGGCAAGACCATATAAGGGGAACGGTTGTCGGTCGATGATAGCTTGGGGCAGATCCAACAATTTTGCCAACTCGGCAACCTCGTCTTTAAACAGATTCTTCAAAGGTTCAAACACTTCTTTGGGTTTCCACTCCAAAGGTAAGGAATGGTTGACCAACAAATCGGTGTAAATGGTGCTTTTGGCTAAAATTTCGCCATGACATTTAGCGGCTTCGCTGTCCAAGATGGCGGCGTATTCTTTGTCGATGATTTGTTTCTTTTTAACAGGATCTTCAATGCCCAACAATTTGTACATGAATTTGGTTTCGGCGTTGACTGTGACCAGTTCCAACGACAACTTTTTCAAAGCTTGAACCGTTTCTTCTGCTTCTCCTCGGCGGAGCAGACCGGTGTCAATCATAATACCGGTACATTGCTTACCCAAGGCGCGAGCAAGCAGGGCGGCAGTAACAGCGGAATCAATTCCGCCGGTAATTCCTACAACTACTTGTCGTTCTCCTGCGCTTTGGCGCAGGGAGTCTACTGCAGTCTCCAAAAATTCGGTCATAGACCAATCACCGGTACAATTGCAGGTGATTTTCAGGAAATTGTCCAGACATTTTTTCCCGATTCCGCCTGCCAAGGCTTCCACCGAAATGGAAGTACCCATGCCAACTTCCAGCGTGGGGCAACCCATTTCGCTCAGCCACGGAACTTTGTCCATGGCGTCGTTGTGTACGTTTTCTCCCACACCGGTTACGATAATACCTTGTGGATTTAAGGCTTCTAATTCTTCTTTTTCAATGGAATAAGGGTATACCTCGCTGTATACACCGCATTCACGAATTCGTTTGGCTACTACCAAGGCCTTGGAACCACCCAAGTTCAGTACAACCACCAATTGATGTTTCATGCTGTTTCCTCCGTTATGTTATGATTTCATTAACTGTTTTAAGAGCGCCTCGTCAGGATCAACGTAGGCGGTATTGTAATTTTCGTAGATCACCATACCCGGTGCCGCGCCCGACGGCTTTTTGACCCGTTTGACAGGACAGTAATCTACGGCAACACCGGTTGCATCCTTGCCTTTTGACAAAGTGGCAGCAATGATCGCCGCTTGTGTCAAGGTGGTGTCGGGAACGGGTAAATGATTGGATTTTACAATTACGTGCGACCCGGGAATGTTTTTGGTGTGAAACCAAAGATCGTCGCTTGCCGATTCCCGTAAAGTCAGCTTATCGTTTTGTCGATTGTTACGACCGGCAATTATGGTGAATCCGTCGGTAGAAACAAACTCATACGGCATGGAAGCTTTGAGCATGGTCTTTTTCTTTTTATTGCCGCCGCGTACCTTTAAAAATCCACTTTCTTGCAGTTCTTCTTGAATCGCCTCAATATCAGCAGTGGTTTCGGCACGATTTAACGCTTCTTGTACGCTGTCCAAATAAGCGATATCGGCTTTTGCTTGTCGGATCAGCCCTTCTAACATGCCGGCGGCGGTACATTGCTTGCGATATTCCTTAAAATACTTTTGTGCATTTTGTGCGGGAGATAAAGCGGGGGAAAGGGGAATGTCGATCTCTCCGCATTCGGGATCATAATAATCCACGACACGGCAAACGGTTGCGCCCGCAGGGATCCTGCCTAAATTGGCTTTTAACAATTCCCCGTATTTTCGCAACGATTCACAATCTTGTGCTTTGGCCAACTCTAACGTACGTACGTTAACCGTGCGTGCCAGTCGTGCCAAGGTGGTGTGCAACCATTTGTTTAAGTTGTGGGCTTTTGTTTGCAAACGGGCTTTTTGATCCCGCTGTGTATAAAACCGATCCAACAATTCCGAAAAGGTGTCGGCGTGATATGCGGTGACGGTACTGCCGTATTGCGTTGGTTTGAAAAACGTGATATCGGTCAATTTGCCACTTTGGTCGGCAAGCATGGTGGGGATTCCGTCATACTGCTGCACTTGCTGTTGCAAATCGGTTAGTTGCCCGGTCAAGACTTGTAAGCTTTTTGCTGTCAAGGGAAGATCGTCGGCTTGCTCTTTGGTTGCCGCAAAACTCAACTCACGGCACACAATGGGGGAGATTCCCGGCACAGCTGTCAGTAATTCTGTGGCAAGATTTTTGGGGGTACAGGCGGCTACCGCCTCTACCGCCAAAGAAACGTCCATGCGGATCAGGTCGAAACGGTTTTGGACAGGAGGCGGGGTATAGGTTACCCCCGGCATGATAATGCGTGTGGTATCGGAGGCATCGGTGCGGCGGATCGCATCGATCACTTTGCCGTTTCCGTCACACAAGATCAGATTGGCATTACGCCCCATCAATTCTGCTACCAAGGTCAAAACAATCGGGTCTCCCAATTCGTTTTTGGTGTCAAAATCTAAATAAACCAATCGTTCCAAATCGGGTTGTCGCAAAGCGGTCAGTTTTGCTCCGATTAATTTTTTGCGTAACAACATACACAACATGGAGGGGACGGGAGGGTTTTCGATTTCGGCCTTGGTCAGCTGGATGCGCGCCCCGTTTGGGTCGGCGCACAACATAAGCTTACCGTTAAATTCTTTGCTGCGCAGTGCCAAAACCAGCAGGGTTTTGGTAGGCTGATAGATCTTGTCTACCCGCGCGCCGATCAGGTTCGGTGCCAATTCGTGACACATCAACCGCAAAAACACGCCGTCAAATGCCATAATTTCCCCTCCTTTTGATGAATTTATCTCGATTTTTTATAGTATAGCACACTTTTGTTCAGGAATAAAGAAAAAAATGTTGGCAAATTGAAGAAAATAGGTTATAATTATACTGTATATTGGAATAGGAGCGATTTTATGGCAAATCAATATTCAGTATCATTGCAAAACATTATAAAAGAGTTCTCTCTGGAAGTTGTTTGCGGACAAGATATCATCGAATCAACGGTGGTGGAATTGTCTGACATTAACCGTCCGGGGTTACAATTTGCCGGGTATTACGAGTATTTTGATTCTCGGCGGATTCAATTGATCGGTTTGAGTGAGATCACCTATGTGCAGGAATTGAATTCTCAAGAACAAACCGAGCGGGTGGAGGCCTTCTTTTCGCAAAAACCCATTGCCGTTATCGTGGCACGGAGTTTAAATATTCCCGACAGTTTTGTGGAAATGGCGAAAAAGTATCAGGTAGCTTTGTTGCGTACCGCGGCAGATACGTCCTCTTTTTCTGCGGCACTCATTTCGTTTTTAAAAGTGCGTTTGGCTCCTCGCATTACCCGTCACGGGGTGTTGGTAGAGGTATATGGCGAAGGCGTGCTTATGCTGGGGGAAAGCGGGGCAGGTAAAAGTGAAACCGCTATTGAATTGATCAAGCGGGGACATCGACTGATAGCCGACGATGCGGTAGAAATTCGCCGTGTGTCGGACAAAACCTTGGTAGGTACTGCACCTGAAAACATTCGTCACTTTATTGAATTACGCGGTATCGGTATCATCAATGCTCGTCGCATTTTCGGTATCGGGTCGGTTAAAATGACAGAAAAAATCGATATGGTAGTTAATTTAGAAAACTGGGATCCCGATAAGGTGTATGATCGCATGGGTATTACCAATGAGAC
>JAZRFL010000114.1:0-25072 GCA_045661365.1 Acutalibacteraceae bacterium
ATTTATCAATGTATTACAATCACAATTTAATTGCTTTTCAATTACATTCATAGGAACGGGAAACAGCGCATAGTCGGTTGGTAAAATGTCATCTACATAACAAATACCATCAATTGGATTATGTGGATCGGGATGATACCAATATACAGAGTTTTTCTGTTCAAGTAGCCATTTGCCGATATATTCAAATCTCCTATCATTTCCTATTATTAAAAATCGTTTCAATGCTTACACCTCAAATGTTTGTAGAATTTTCTTTTATATATTCTATGCATATGTAGACCTTGGTGAAACAAAATAAAAAAACCACTTCAAAGTGAAGTGGTTTTGGTGGAGACGAGGGGGCTCGAACCCATGACCTCTCGGATGTGAACCGAACGCTCTGACCAACTGAGCTACGCCTCCGTATATTCATTTGAAAAAACATCAGCATAACCGTTTTCACGGTTATGCTGACTGGTCCGAGTGACAGGACTTGAACCTGCGGCCTCTTGACCCCCAGTCAAGCGCGCTACCAACTGCGCCACACCCGGATAAATGCCGTATTTTTGTCGGCTAAGATAATATAGCACAGTTCAAATGAAAAATCAAGTATTATTTTCAAAAAATTTAAACTTTTTTTGAAATCAACATTTTTTGTATGCGAATGTCTTTCCCGGCAAATTTTAAAGTCTTGTAACAACCGAAAATTCGAGAAATCAGCCGTTGACCATAACGCTCTTCAATTTGTGATGCAGTAAGGTTTGAGTTAATAATAGTGGGAAGATGTTTTAGTACACGAGCGTTTATAATGTTGTACAAAACAGATTGGGCGACAGGTGAGAGAAACTCCGTGCCCAAATCATCAATAATCAACAACTGACTGTTGCGATAATTTTCTCCGGATGATATAGTGTCGTGATTAAAGTGCTCTTTTTCTAAGTCTGATATCATGCTTTGGGCGGTACAGTAAATCACGGAGTACCCCTTTGCAACCACCTCTTTGGCAATTGAAAAGGTTAAATGTGTTTTCCCCAAGCCGGTACTACCCATTAAATACAGGTTTTCTGAATTGAGCGAAAACTCTTTGGCATACTGTTTGCAAAAAGTAAAAACCTCTTCCATTTGACATCGATCATTCAAATCATCGTAGTATGTTAATGAAAATGATTCAAAGGTAAAATCATCAATCGGTAAATCGTTGTTTAATTGTTCAAGCATTTTTTGATAAGCGAGTTTTTTGACACAATCGCAGTAACCGTTGTTTAACATGCCGTTATCTTGACAGATTGGACAATTAAATTTTGGCTCAAAAACGTCGGGTGCATATCCTAATTCAGTTAAAGCAACGCTACGTTGTCTGTGCAAGGTATCGTATTCTTTTTGTAGATCCTGAGCAAGGGAATTGGAGCTGATTTTTGCAATCATTTGTTTTTTTATTAGAGCAATCAAACCTTGTTCCAATTTTTGCAAATCAGTATGGTGACTTAACAGGTCTTGACGCAATGCGTCAGCTTGTTCTAAAGCAATATGGCGGTGATTGCGAACTTGTTGTAGTGCTTCTTCAAAACACTTGGCTTTATTTACCATAACCGATTTTCACTCCTGATTCTACAAAGAATTTTCTATATCTTCGATTGAATATGACGGTGCCATGTCTTCAGACAACTTTTTGGCACTATATTTAGCTTTTATTTTCACAGGCTTCACAGAAAGATCAATGTCGCTTGGCTTTTTATATCCTGCGCTATGCCACTGATCAAGCACCTTGTTGATATAAGGGAAACTAACCCTACCGGTATTATTTACACATTGGTCATAGGCTTCTTTTAACATATCATGACTAAATCGCCACTCATTGAACCAACGGGCAACATAGAGTTGTTCTTGTTTAGAGGGTTTACGTTTATCCAAGCCAAACGTACGACACACAGTATCCCATTCTATACGAGATTGCTCCATTTTGGTTAAAAATTCTTCGGCTTGTTCTACCGTATGAATATCGTTGTTGGACCAATCGACAGCAGTTTTTTCAATGTATTTGATGTTACAACGGTCAATGGTAACAGCATATTCTATGATCATTAATAATACGGCAGGTGATAGACCATAGGCATCCACCAAAAAGGTTAGGGTGGAACGCTCGTGTTCAGTAAGATTTCGCCCAAATTTAGACTGAGATTCTACCATTAAAAAGGCGATTTCCGGGGATTCTTTCATACGTCTGGCAACCTCAAAATGTTTAGGCTTTTGCGGTTTCATTTTCAAAGATGTGTCTTGGGGCACAAAAACGTCAGTTTTTACGTCGGTCATTGTTTGGTTTGTATCCGTAGTTTGTTCGACTGGTTTTATAATATTGTTAACAATCCAATATTGCAAAGCGTCTTGTACATCAGAAGGAGAGGCACCCAAATCCTCCGAAATTTGATTCAAATCTTTAAGTACACCTTGATGGTAAAAAAACCACAAAAGGACCTTAAGTTGTAGTGCGCCCGACAATTTTAGATGTTTTTCGACAAGCTCTTTGGGCAAAATAAACACCTGACGATAACAGGTGTGATTAATTTCATAAGTCAAAGCCGTACACTCCGATTCATTCTTTATGTTGATCGCTTAAATAATCGATTAAAAAATCATCAATGGTAAGCGGTCGGTTTTCACGCGCATATTTCAATTTAAGCAACCGATATTTGATTAATAAACGTATCTCATCGTGAGAAAAAGGTAACGTTGATTGTTCACTTGATAATCCGCCAAGTGTTTCATGACTAAACATACTGCTGTCTGGTGGAAATTCTGTATCATCCAACGCCTTTTTCATTTCATGCCGTAAACGTAAACGACGTATTTCTTGAAGCTGACGATCGTATTCCTTTTGCAAAGCAGGACTTAAGGAATCACGCGGATCGGGACGTTCTGATTTTGAGTTTTTGTAAAATTCACTTAAAACCTTATCATAATGGTTACCTGAATCGGCAAACATTAAGTCGTTAGCTTCTGCATGGTATTTTCGAGGTATAAATGAAGCGTTTTCCATCACTTGAATTTCCGAATTATCATCGTTTTGATCAGCTAAAGCGAGAAGATCCACAAGGTTAAGTTCAGTATTACTTTCAAAATAATTTTTGTTTAACATCAGACAGTAGGCGACGTCGCTCAAAAATTCGGTCGTCGGTTGCAATTTTTCTGATTCATAGGCGTTATACGTAGCCCGATCGATGCCAAATCCGTCAGCAAGTTCATCTTGTGAAAAGTCCAACATAATGCGAAACGTGCGCAACAACTCGGCAAAACTCATGTGATTCACCTCCATAGAAATTATTATACCAATATTTAAAAGTTCTGTCAATTGTGAAAATGGTGAAACAAAGTATTTTTGGAAAAGTAAATAAAACAGGCACAAACTCGGTTGCTATAAACAACTGAATTTGTGCCTGTAGTGGCGCGCTTGCAGGGACTCGAACCCCGGACCCACTGCTTAGAAGGCAGTTGCTCTATCCACCTGAGCTACAAACGCAACAGCATCTTGAATATTAACATATACCAAGTGGATTGTCAAGAATTTATTGCGAAAACTTTTTTAAAAATTGTGATTTATGCTTGAATAATGATACAAGATATAGTATAATATGATTAGTTTTGCGATTTATATATTGAAGTTATTGCTTTTGAAAGGTGGAACAATTATTATGGAACCACAAAAACAAAATTTCTTTGTTTCACCGGAGGAATTACAAAAACAACAACACTATTGTAATCAAAATCGTGACCTGTTATTTGCGCGATTTGGTCACCGCCCTAAGGCGTGCATTTTTGTCTTTGGCTGTCAGCAGAATATCAGCGATAGCCAAAGAATGGAAGGTATGCTTCAAAATATGGGATTCGATTTTACCGATAATGTTGAGGAAGCCGATTTGGTTCTATTTAATTCTTGTGCTGTTCGTCAACATGCAGAACTTCGTGCGTTGGGAAATGTAGGCGGTGTGAAGCATTGGAAATCTCAACGACCCGAACGGATGATCTTACTATGCGGTTGCATGGTTCAACAACCTGAAAAAGCACAAAAAATCCGTCGTTCATATCCTTATGTCAGCATACTGTACGGAACGCATGCGATTCATCGACTTCCGGAAAATATATACCGTTTTTTGACTACAAACAAAAAAGTGGTTGATGTTGAATCCAGCGATGGAACGATTGCCGAACCGTTACCCATTCGACGTACCGGCGTAAAAGGTTGGCTCCCGGTCATGTATGGGTGTAATAATTTTTGTACTTATTGTGTTGTTCCGTATGTCCGCGGGCGTGAGCGCAGTCGCAAAACGGAAGATATCATCAACGAAGCCAAAGATATGATTGCTGCCGGATACAAAGAAATCAATTTATTGGGACAAAATGTAAATTCATATGGTAAAACCTTAGATGATTCCATTGATTTTGCTGAACTGTTGGAAAAAATTAATGATTTGCCCGGTGATTTTATCATCCGATTCATGACTTCTCATCCAAAAGATTGCACCGAAAAACTATTGGAAACCATGAGTCGATGTGAAAAAGTTGCCAAACATCTGCATTTACCTGTACAATGTGGCTCGAATCGCGTGCTAAAAGCGATGAATCGGGGCTACACCCAAGAAAAGTATTTTCAATTAATTCAAAAAGCAAAAGCTCTTATGCCGAATCTGTGTATTACCAGCGATATTATTGTTGGTTTTCCGGGCGAAACTTTTGAGGATTTTGAGCAAACTCTGCAGTTGATACAGAAAGTAAAATATTCTGCTTTGTTTACCTTTATTTTTTCACCACGTGATGGAACTCCCGCGCAAAAACTACCCGATCCGATTGATGCCAAGGAGAAAAACCGATGGTTCCAAATATTGGTAGAACAACAAGAAAAAATCTCTGCTGAGATCACAACCCCTTATATTGGACAGACTTTTCGCGTTTTATGCGAAGGTAAAAAAGAAAACGGAATGTATTTTGGACGGACCGAAGGAAATATATTGATAGAATTTTCCGGACGCGACCAATATATTAACCAATTTGTTAATGTAACCGTTACGCAAGCCCTATCGTTTGTGCTTCGTGGCGAGGTACAATAAAATTTTTAAAAATTTTGGAGGAAAAACAAATGGACGTAATTGCACTTGCACGCCAATTGGGCGCTGCCATCCAACAACAAGAAGTATATCTGGAGTATCAAGCCGCGAAGGCAGCAAATGATAACGATGAAGAATTACAGAACTTGATTGGCGAATTCAATTTACTTCGCATGTCCTTGAGCGCTGAGCTTCAAAAGAGTGAAGAAGAAAAAAGCCAAAGCAAAATTGATGAACTGAACAATCAATTGCAAAAAACCTACAATGCTGTTATGGCTAACAAAAGCATGGTAAACTTTAATGAAGCGAAAGGTCACATGGATCAATTGACCAATCAAATCACCTCTATTATTGCCATGAGCATTGAAGGAGAAGATCCCGAGACCTGCCAAGCAGGCGGTTGTTCCGGTAGCTGCTCCACTTGCGGCGGCTGCCACTAATTTGATTTGGGGTTATTTTATTAAATAAAGGAAGTGTACACGCATGGCTGGGCTTTCGCCAATGATGCAACAATATTTGCAAATTAAAGAACAAAACCCTGGGGTTATTCTTTTTTTCCGTTTGGGCGATTTTTATGAAATGTTCTTTGAAGATGCAGAGCTTGTTTCAAAAGAATTGGATCTTGTTTTAACAGGAAGAGATTGCGGTTTGGAAGAACGTGCCCCCATGTGTGGCATTCCTTTTCACAGTTGCGAAACGTATATAGCTCGCTTGATCGCCAAGGGGTATAAGGTCGCAATTTGCGAACAGACCGAAGACCCTGCTAAAGCCAAAGGCTTAGTTAAGCGTGAGGTGATTCGTGTAATCACGCCCGGTACGGTTACCGAAGATTCCATGCTGGATGCCGGAAGCAGTAACTATCTTGCAGCTATTTTTTGCTATAAAAACCAATTTGCCGTTACTTTTGTTGATACTTCAACAGGGCAATTATTTTTAACGAATATTGGTGATGTACGAGTCAACGAATCGCTAATAGGCGAGTTGAGCCGCTTTATGCCACGTGAAGTAATTATGAATCGTGATGCCGCAAATGAAACAATCGTTTCATTTGTTCAAAAACGACTTGGTTGCTGTTATGGTGTTATGGACAGCAACCACTTCAATCCTGAACAGTACACGGATTTAGTCGTCAAGCATTTTAAAGCAATTAAACCGGAAGAATTAAAGCTTGCTTCCGATTCTGCCGCTTTATATTCTGTTGCTGCCGCTTTAGATTACTTGTTTGACACCCAAAGGACTGGATTGGAAAATATTAATAAAATCGAAATATACTCGGACAAAGAGTATATGCAACTAGATTTATCCGCCCGAAGAAATTTGGAAATATTTAATAATAACCGAACCGGGTCTAAACGCGGTTCGTTGCTTTGGGTGTTAGATCACACAAAAACTCCCATGGGACGTCGATTGCTTATTAACTGGTTAGAACGTCCTTTGGTTCAGCCGATTGAAATCAATCGTCGTCTGAATGCAGTTGATGAATTACATGAAAATGCCGCCTTTTGCCGTGAACTTGCCAAACACTTGCAAGGGATTTTGGACATGGAGCGGTTGATCACACGCATTGTATTTCGTTCAGCAAATCCTAAAGATATTTTACACTTGGCGGATGCTGTACGTAATTTACCGAATTTAAGAAAACATATTTCGGGTTGTAAGAGTGAATTGATACAACGAATTTATCAAGATATTGATGAATTGACCGATGTTGCTGAATTAATAGACCGATCCATTGATCCCGAGGCTCCTGCGCTATTGAAAGACGGCAACGTTATTAAAAAAGGTTACCATAGTGAATTGGACGTTATACGGCACGATGCCAAAGGTGGTAGAGATCTTATTTTGGCAATGGAAGCGGTAGAGCGAGAAAAAACGGGCATTAAAAATTTACATATAAAGCATAATAAGGTTTTTGGCTACTACATAGAAATCACCAATTCCTTTAAACACTTAACACCCGAACATTACATAAGAAAACAAACAACCGTTAACTCTGA
Organism: Acutalibacteraceae bacterium; assembly: GCA_045661365.1. Lineage (GTDB taxonomy): Bacteria > Bacillota > Clostridia > Oscillospirales > Acutalibacteraceae > UMGS1484. The sequence goes on from JAZRFL010000114.1 coordinate 7,076, forward strand.
ACGGTATATTACCCAAGAATTAAAACAAATCGAGGATCGTGTTTCCGGCGCCTCTGAACGAGCTATTGCTTTGGAATATGAATTGTACAATTCGATTCGCGAGCAGTTGGGGCAACAATTAAATCGTGTACAACGTACTGCGTCGGCTATTGCAATGTTAGACGTGCTGCAATCTTTGGCAGATGTGGCATTGGAGCACAATTATGTTTGTCCTTCTATTGCCAATGACGGTCGGTTAGTGATTACCGACGGCAGACATCCTGTAATCGAAACCATCTCAAATCTGCCGTTTGTTCCCAATGATTGCAAAATGGATTTATCAACCAACCGCTGTGCTATTATTACAGGACCCAATATGGCAGGGAAATCAACCTATATGCGTCAAGTCGCATTAATTGCGATTATGGCACAAATCGGTTCGTTTGTACCGGCAACCTCTGCCCACGTAGGAATAATCGACGCTGTTTTTACACGGGTTGGTGCCTCGGACGATTTGTTTATGGGACAATCGACCTTTATGGTTGAAATGAGCGAAGTTGCCAGTATCTTAAAAAATGCAACACAAAACAGTTTACTGATCTTAGATGAAATCGGTCGCGGTACATCAACATATGACGGTATGGCAATTGCCCGTGCCGTGCTTGAATATATCGCCTCTAAAAAATTGGGTGCCAAAGCTTTGTTTGCTACCCATTATCACGAACTGACCGAATTATCTAATCAATTGGAAGGCGTCAATAATTTCAATATAGCGGTTAAAAAAAGGGGAGACAACATCACTTTTTTGCGCCGTATTATACCCGGCAGTGCAGATCGGAGTTATGGTATAGAGGTTGCTGCGTTAGCCGGTGTTCCAAAAGACGTAGTGGAACGTGCCAAAACAATTTTGTCTGAATTGGAACAGGGAACCTGTGATGTGCAACCCGCTCTACCAACCAAAAATGAAACATTTGGACAGCTTTCTTTCGGCGCCGTTCCTGACAACCCAATTATACAAAAACTAAAACAAACCGATATGAATACAGTGACCCCAATAGAAGCACTAAATTTATTATACGAATTGACAAATCAAGCCAAAAATTTATAGTAGAAAGGATGTGACATCAATTGGCTAAAATTCACGTTTTGGACAAACACACTGCAGAACTGATCGCCGCAGGTGAAGTTGTTGAACGTCCGTCATCTGTCGTTAAGGAAATGGTAGAGAATGCAGTAGATGCCGGCGCCACAAATATTACGATCGAAATCAAAGATGGTGGTATCAGCTATATTCGCATTTCCGATAACGGTTACGGTATTGCCAAGGAAGATGTCCCAAAAGCCTTTTTACGCCATGCCACCAGTAAAATTCATACACAAAGTGACTTGGAAGCTATTGGAACTTTAGGGTTTCGCGGAGAAGCTTTGGCCAGTATTGCTGCTGTTTCACGCGTTGAAGTGCTGACTAAAACAACTGATGAAACATTTGGTACGCATTATATAATTGAGGGTGGCGAAGAAAAACTGCTTGATGAGGCAGGTTGTCCCAATGGTACAACCTTTGTAATTCAAGATTTATTTTACAATACGCCGGCACGAATGAAGTTTTTGAAAAAAAACGTTGCGGAAGGAAATGCAGTTTCGGACGTAATTGATCGTTTGGCTCTTTCACATCCCGAGATTTCCTTTAAATTGATTCGTGATGGTAAACAAACCTTATCCACACCGGGTGACGGTAAATTACTTTCAGCTATTCACGCAGTATATGGTGCAGAATTTGCTTCCTCTTTGATTCCTGTTTCCTATAGGAACGGAGAAATTACGATTTCGGGTTACACTTGTATGCCGGTCGCAGCGCGTAAAAATCGTAGTTTGCAATTGTTTTATATTAATGGTCGTTTTGTTAAAACCGGCACTGGATCAGCCGCATTGCAAGAGGCTTACAAAAACGCTATTATGATCGGAAAATTTCCGGCAGGCGTATATCATTTACAATTTCCATTTGACCAAATTGACGTAAATGTGCATCCCGCAAAAATTGAGGTTCGTTTTTCAAATGAACGCGCCATTTTCGACGTTGTTTATTTCGGCGTTAAATCGGCATTGGAATCCGGCGATAAACGTCCTACTTTTGATTTAAAAACTACCGTTCCTGCAAATTCTGAAAATTCTTCGGCAACCAGTCGACTGAAAAAAGCTTCGTCAGCATTTCAAGTACCGCAAAAGCCGACAACGCATTCCACTATACCTGTTCAAAAACCGATTCAAACCAAGTTTCACATGGTACAACCGAATGAAACACCAATCGTTAATGAGAATCGCCTTCTTAATGATAGTGGCTTTTCTGCTTCTACTGTTACCAAAGCGCCTACGGTTCCAAATGAAAGTGGTTCGAAGTCTTTTGTTCCTTCAGTTAGCGGTACTTCGTTGGATGTTATAGTTGAAACGACCAACGTGAATAAGAAGCCTCAACCAAGGTCCCAAATTGTTGAAGAAATTGCCGAACCAACTTTACGTATAATCGGTGAAGCGTTTAAGACCTATGTACTTGTTGAAGTAGATAATCGTATTTTGGTTATGGATAAACACGCTGCACACGAACGTATTTTGTTTGATCGTTTAAAAGAGAGAGATGCAAACGGACACGCCCAAATTTTATTGGAACCGTTAGCATTAACCCTGAGAAAAGAAGATTACACTCTTTTACTCGACAATAAGGATTTACTGGAACAAGCCGGAATATTGATTGATTCCTTTGGGGAGACATCTGTGCGGGTTGTAGCTGTCCCAATGAATTTAGAAAACGAAGATATTTGTCTGTTGATGGATGAAATCACAGAAAAACTTCGGAGAAACTCAGCTAGCGTCATGGCTGACCGTTTAGACTGGTTGTATCATTCCATCGCCTGCAGAAGTGCCGTAAAAGGCGGATATCGCACCAGCGACACAGAGCTTATGACCTTGGCGAAACGCATTGTAAAGGATGAATCGATTCTTTATTGTCCACACGGTCGTCCGGTTGCTATGTGGTTAACAAAAACGCAATTGGAAAAACAATTTGGACGGAGCGGTAATTAATATGTTGGAACACAAGATCCCTATTGTAGCTGTTGTTGGGCCAACCGCTTCGGGAAAAACGGCTTTATCGATTGAAATAGCAAAACAAAACAACGGAGAAATCGTATCCTTTGACTCCATGCAAATTTATAAAGATGCTCCGATTGCAACCGCAATTCCAACAGCAGAGGAAAAACAAGGTGTACCTCACCATTTAATGTCTTTTTTATCCGCAAACGAGCAATTTTCGGTTGCAAAATATACAGAACTGGCTCATCAAGTAATTGCCGATATTAACGCACGAGGAAAACTGCCGGTGTTGGTAGGCGGAACGGGTCTGTATTTTTCCGCATTACTTGACAATCTTCAATTTTCCGACGAACAAGCTGATAAATTGGAGATTCGCCAAAAATTGCAAGAAAGATTAGAACAGCAGGGGATCGAGGTTTTGTTTCGTGAATTGATTGCTATCGATCCAATCGCGGCAAATAAAATTCATATTAACAACCATATTCGTGTATTGAGGGCTTTAGAGGTGTATTATTCCACCGGTTCAACCCTATCACATCAAGTGGAGCAATCACATTTGCTACCGTCGCCTTATAAAGCATGTGTAATTGGTTTATCTTATCGTGAGCGAGCACTTTTATACGACCGTATTAATCAGCGTGTTCATAGCATGGTGAAAGACGGAATTTTAGATGAAATTGAAAAGATATACCGACAAAACCCCAACGGAACACTGATGCAAGCGATTGGTATTAAAGAATTCCTTCCGTACTTCGATGGTACAATTCCTTTAGAAACAGCTATTGATGACGTGCAAAAAAGCACACGACACTATGCAAAGCGACAAATGACATGGTTTCGTCGTGATCAACGAGTTAATTGGCTGTACTGTGATGATTATTCCGACAAAAATCAATTGTTTCAAACAGCACAACAATTGATAAACAAATTTAATGATGAGGTGGTTTCAATTGAAGAAAAACATTAAGCTCCGCGTTATTCTTTCAGTTGGTTTATCTCTGTTATTGTTGGTATATGTAATATATCAAATATATGTTTCTCATACAAGTGTTGTTCAAACTGAGTACGCGTTGGACTATACGTATCACCAAACAATCCCCATGCAAGGATTTGTTGTACGAAACGAAGAAATAATCAACCAAAAAATCCCTGAAGGTATAATTAGTTATTGTCAACCAAACGGCAGCAAAATTTCAGCAGGTCATTTGTTGGCAAAGGTTTTTAATAGCAGTGAACAAGCTGCAACTCAAACCAAGATAGATGAGTTGGAGAATACAATCAACAATTTGTCAGAACTTCAAATGACCGGTACACAAATCGCCGCCGATGCTCAAGTGTTGGATACACGGATCGATCGCTCGATCTACGAGTTACTAACAATTTCCGATTCAGGTAAATTAGGTAACTTGGAGTCAATTTCCAACGATCTGCTTCAATTGCTGAATAAAAAACAATTGGCTTTGGGAAATGCGGGAAATTTTGATGCTTATATCGAAAACCTAAAAGCGGAAAAAAGTGAATTGGAGTCCGGTATGGACACATATACTGAGATTTACAGTGAGCAAGCAGGGTATTTTATTGGTGGTGATGACGGTTATGAAACTGTTATCGACTATCAAGACATTTTAGAAACGGATTTAAGTAAATTGAATCATGCTTTGAAGTTTCAAGCCTCCCCAAGTGGCTCTGTGGGTAAGATCATTGCTTCAAATGAATGGTATATACTTTCTTCCGTTTCTCAAGTGCAGTCGCAATCTATGAAGATTGGAGATTTTGTTGAGGTAACGGTTCCTTTGCTTTCTGATGATGTTTATCAGTGTGAGGTTATGGCGTTAAATGTTGACTATGTTGCCAAGCAAACCGTTTTAGTACTAAAATGTTCGCAAATGAACGATGAAATTGCCACTGCCCGTAAAGAAAATTTTGAATTACGGACCAATAGTCATCAAGGTCTGCGTATCAATCAAGCCGCCTTACGTGTCGTAGATGGCATTACCGGCGTTTATGTTGTTGATGGGATCTCGGCTGCATTTAAACCAATAGAAATTTTATATTCTGACAATGATTTTGTCATATGTAAGTACGATCCGCAAAAAACAAACGGTATTAAGCAATACGACGAAGTAATTATAGAAGGAATTGATTTATACGATGGTAAGGTCATACGATGAACAAGAATTAAAACAGCGTTTTTTCGATTTTGAAGAAAACTATAAAATCATTATGCACAATATCGGTGAGGCAGCTGTCAAAAGCGGGCGCAACCCCGAAGAGATCAAATTGTTAGCGGCAACCAAAACAGTACCGCATGAATTGATTCGTTATGCAACCGAACACGGTGTTACACTAATTGGTGAAAATAAGGCCCAAGAGTTGATTATTAAATATCCTTATTATCAATTGCCAAAAGAGCAAATTCACTTTATCGGTCATTTGCAAACAAATAAAGTGCAATCAATCATCGATAAAGTCGGCATGATCCAATCTGTTGATTCATTAAAACTTGCTGCTGAAATATCCAAACGAAGTGTAGCGCTGAATCTCTCGACCGACATATTAATCGAAGTTAACGTTGGGCATGAAGAAAGCAAGTCTGGCACATCTCCCGAACAACTGACCGATTTAATCTATCAAATTGCTGCATTACCGGGAGTTTCCATCCGTGGTCTAATGACAATTCCGCCAATTTCGGAAGATTTCGACCAAACAAGAAAATTTTTTTCAAATATTTATGCTATGTCTGTTGACATTCGAGAGAAAAACATAGATAATGTAAGTATGGATATTTTGTCTATGGGAATGTCCGGTGACTATTGTCAAGCGATTTTAGAAGGATCGAACATGGTTCGAATCGGGTCTATGTTGTTTGGCAAAAGAATATATCAATCAAATTAATTTTAATCGGAGGTATTATATCATGGGTTTTATGGATAAAATCAAAAATATTATGTCGGCACCGTCGGAGGAAGAATTCGACGAACAAGAAGAGGTGGCTACCGGCGATTCTCGTAATCGTGATTATTATGATGATTACATTCCTACCGTACAACCGGTAGAAAAGAAAAACAATAAGGTTGTAAATATTCATGCAACCACACAATTGCAAGTCGTTTTGGTAAAACCCGAACGTTTTGCCGACGCACCATCGATTGGTGATCATTTGAACAGTAAACGCACTGTTGTTTTGAATTTGGAATCTACCCCCAAAGATGTTTCTCGTCGTTTGATTGACTTTTTGAGCGGTGTTGCCTATGCCAACAACGGTACGTTAAAGCGCGTAGCCAATAGTACATTTATTATTACACCCTATAATGTTGACATTATGGGTGATCTGTTGATTGACGAATTAGAAAATAACGGTCTTTATATTTAATTACTAATGAATAGGGGATAATACAGTTATGTTGACTGCAAATGATATCCGTAATGCAGCTTTTTCTCGTTCTACCAGAGGATACAAAATTGCCGAAGTCGACGATTTGTTGGATCAAGTCGTTGAAACAATCGAAGAACTACATAAAGAAAATGCAGAGTTGGTTCATAAATTAGAAGTATTGGCCGAACGAATTCAAGAATATCGCAATGAAGAAGACAGCATCCGTTCTGCTTTGTTGACCGCGCAAAAATCTGCCGATAAAATTTTAAAAGAAGCCAACGAAGAAAAACAAAAAATCCTTGGTGATGCTGCACAACAAGCAGATGATTCCGTGCGCCTTTCTCAAGAAAAAGCAATGACCATTGCCAACGAAACCCGTGAAAAGGTTACTTTGGTTCTAAACGAAGCCAAAGAAAAGGCAACCAATTTGCTAAAAGACGCTAAAGAAAAGTCAGATAATATGTTGCAAGAAGCTGTAGAAGGATGCAAAGCAGAAAAGCAATATCTTGATTTCTTAAAAGAACAAGAGGCATCTTTTAGACAACAGTTGCTCGAAATGTACAAAGCACAGTTTGAGTTGTTCAAAAGGGGACCGGAAATTCTTAAAGAATTAGAGCAAAAAATCGCTTTAAAACCGGAACCAATCACCTTAGAACAACAAGATTCCCTTGAAGAAACACCAAATGTCGAATCCGAAACCGAAGAAACAGAGGTAGAGGTAGATTTCGTCGAACCGGAAGATATTCCGTTACCCATTGCTTCTAATTCGCACGCCGAGGGTTCGCAACCTATTGAAAATGGTTTTGAAATCGATACGAAGTATTCTGATTTGAAGTTCGGAGATGATTATAATATTTCCGAAGATGAAGATTATGATGATTATGGAGTGTAATCGGTGAAAAAAATATCCATTCCTTTTTTTCTGGCAGGATTTGTCGTTGTATTAGACCAACTTATTAAATTATTGGTGTCATCAAGGTTTTCCTTTGTTGGCACCAAAGTTTTGATTCCCTATGTGCTTGAGTTTCATTATTTGGAAAATACCGGAGCCGCTATGGGAATGTTTGCAGGGGCTCGCTGGCCGCTGATTGTTGTTACACTAATATTGATCTTTGGGTGTTCGTGGTATTTGATCCGCAAACCCAATCTTGGCGTTTTTTTACGTTATGGATTAGCTTTGGTAATTGGCGGCGGCATTGGCAATCTGATTGATCGTATATTCATTGGTTATGTTGTTGATTTTGTTCGTTTTCCCATATCTTGGTTTAACTACTCATTCAATATTGCCGATTGCGCAGTTTGCATAGGCGTTGCTATGGTTTTCTTGGATTTTATCATTGAACTATTTCGCGAACAGAAGAGTAAGGAAAGCAACGATGGAACACCTTGAGTTTATAGCAAATAATTCAACACCACTAAGATTAGATAGTGCCTTGACGCAATATTTACCCGAATTAACTCGCTCTGCTATTGCACGCTTGATTCAGGAACATCATGTTTTGGTAAATCAGAAACCTGTTACCAAAAGTTACAAACTCGTTGATGGTGATTTGGTTTTTGTTGAATTACCCGATCCGGAACCGGATCACGCAATTCCCCAAGATTTACCGCTAAATATTATTTATGAAGATGACTGTTTGTTGGTTGTAAACAAGCCAAAAGGACTTGTTGTGCATCCTGCGCCGGGAAATCTCGATGGTACATTGGTAAATGCCCTTTTATATCATTGCGGTGATTCTTTGTCCGGAATAGGTGGTGTGATTCGCCCCGGAATTGTTCATCGTATTGATAAAGATACCAGTGGACTTTTGGTCGTTGCAAAAAATGATGCCGCTCATGTGTTTTTAGCAGAGCAAATCAAAGAACATAGTTTCACTCGTGAATATCATGCAGTCGTATATGGACGTGTAAAGCAGGATGAAGGCACAGTGAGTGCTCCAATAGGACGACATCCAATTGACCGAAAGAAACAAGCTGTTACAGAAAAAAACAGTAAACACGCTGTTACCCATTATACTGTTGAAGAGTATTTTCGCGGTTATACGCATTTAAGGTTACGCTTGGAGACCGGTCGTACACATCAAATTCGTGTTCATATGGCTTATATTGGTCATCCTGTATGCGGAGATTCCCTCTATGCAGGACGTTTGGCAGAAAAAAGTGGATTATCCGGTCAATGCCTACATGCGGCAAATTTGGGATTTATTCACCCGATCACCCGCGAATATATGGAGTTTGAGGCACCGCTACCGGAATATTTTACTGAATTTATTTCACGTTTATCAAAGGAAGTTTAGATCATGACATTTGACAATATCGTTTTATTGTCTGACATTGATGGCACGCTTGCCACCTATGACCGCGTAATTCAACCTAAAAACATAAAAGCAATTCAATATTTCGTAGAAAATGGCGGTCGTTTTGCGGTAGCAACCGGCAGAACAGCGCATTCTGCAAAAAGAATGATTGAACAGTTGTCTGTAAATTGCCCTTGTATTACTGTTAATGGTGCTGCAATTTACGACTATCAACAAGACAAATTGCTACATGTTTGTTTCTTAAACCACAGTGCTGTTGACTTATTTAAGCCTGTTGTTGATTTATTCCCGCAAGTGGGTATTGAAATCAATGTCAACGGTGTGTTAAAATGTGTACGTTATTCTCAGCGTTCAGAAGAACATATAATTTACGAGTTGGGGAGTTTTGAACAGTTTACTATGGATGATATCCCCGATGACTCCAATTGGTTTAAAGCAATTTTCACAGGATGTCCCGATATTTTGGACCAGGTTCAAGCTTTGTGTGAATCTATGACAACCGAAACAACACCATATTACTTGGTTCGTTCCGAACCTACCTTATTCGAAATTTTGCCAAAAGGGGCAACAAAAGGTGACGGTGTTCGGTTTTTGTCCCAGCACTTGTCTGTACCGATTGAAAATATTTATGCGATCGGTGATTATTATAACGATATAGATTTTTTATCGGCAGCAGGCTATTCTGCCGCTGTAAAAAATGCACCCAAAGAGGTATTAGCAGTAACCGATTATACCGCTTGCTCTTGTGAAGACGGTGCGGTTGCTGATTTTATAGCACATATTGAACGAATTATTAAAACATCCAAATAGGAGGTAACTACTTTGGAACAAGCAGTTAAAAAACAACTTCAAGTGACTGCCTGCAAGATCCGTATGGGGATTATTGAAGGGGTTCACGCCGCAAAATCCGGTCATCCCGGTGGCTCTTTGTCCATCGCTGATGTACTGACTTATCTCTATTTTAAAGAAATGAACATTGATCCTGCCAATCCTAAAATGGCAAATCGTGACCGTATGATCCTTTCGAAAGGTCACACCGCTCCCGGTTTGTATTCCGCATTGGCTAACCGTGGCTATTTCCCTGTGGAAGATTTGCTTACCTTGCGTAAATTGGATTCTTACCTGGAAGGTCACCCCGATATGAAACACACTCCCGGTGTGGATATGAGTTCCGGCTCTTTGGGTCAAGGGATCTCGGTTGCCACCGGTGTTGCTCTCGGCGCCAAATTGGATGGTGACGCTTTCCGTGTTTACTCTATTTTGGGTGACGGTGAGTTAGAAGAAGGTCAAGTTTGGGAAGCCGCTATGTTTGCCGGTCACAAACAATTGGATACTTTGTGCGCTATCATTGACAACAACAACCTGCAGATTGACGGTTGTTTGGACGATGTTTGCTCTCCTTATCCTATTGCCGAAAAATTCCAAGCCTTTAATTGGTACACCATTGAAATAGACGGTCATGATTTTGATCAAATCGAAGCCGCTTTTGCCCAAGCTCGTCAAAACAAAGGCAAACCCACCGCTATTATCATGACCACCACCAAAGGTAAAGGCGTTTCCTTTATGGAAGATAAAGCCTCGTGGCATGGTGCCGCCCCCAACGATGAACAATTCGAAATCGCCATGAGCGAACTGAAAGCCGCTCTTGCCGCGCTGGAAGCATAAGAAAGGACGGATCAAAATGGCTGAAATTAAGAAACAAGCGACCCGTGAGTCCTATGGCGAAGCCTTGGCAGAAATCGGCGCTAAATATGAAAATCTCATCGTTTTGGATGCTGACCTTTCGGGTGCTACCAAAACCGGTACCTTTAAAAAACAATATCCCGAACGTTTCTTTAACTGCGGTATTGCTGAACAAAACCTGATTGGTGTTGCCACCGGTCTTACCTTGGCAGGTAAATTGGTATTCTGCAGTTCTTTTGCTATGTTTGCTGCAGGTCGTGCTTTCGAGCAAGTTCGTAACGCTGTTGGGTATCCCCATAACAATGTAAAAATTGCCGCTACCCACGCCGGTCTTTCGGTTGGCGAAGATGGTGCTACCCACCAATGTAATGAAGACATTGCTTTGATGCGTACCATCCCCGGCATGACTATTTTGAACCCTGCTGACCCTGTTGAAGCAAAAGAATGTGTTCGTGCCGCCGCTGAATTTGAAGGTCCTGTATACCTTCGTTTCGGTCGTATGGCTGTGGAACCCATTTTCGATGAAAATTATAAAATGGAAATCGGCAAAGGTGTTACCTTGCAAGACGGTTCTGACGTTACCATCGTTGCCACCGGTCTGATGGTTGGCATGGCTCTTACTGCTACCGAACAATTGAAAGCCGAAGGCATTTCCGCTCGTGTAATCAACATCCATACCATTAAACCTTTGGATGAAGAATTGATTATTAAAGCCGCTAAAGAAACCGGCGCAATCGTTACCGCTGAAGAACATTCTGTCATCGGTGGTTTGGGCGGTGCCGTTACTGAATGCTTGGCCGAAACATGCCCTGTACCCGTTCTTCGTGTTGGGGTAGAAGACAAATTTGGTACTTCCGCTCCTGCTATGGAAGTATTGAAAGCTTATGGCTTGACCCCTGAAAACATTGCGGAAAAAGCCAAAAAAGCAATATCTTTGAAGAAATAGGCTAAATTAACATCTTGTAGGCGTAGTGTTCATAAGGACAACTACGCCTATTTTATTTGCTTATAAACAGTTGTATTTTTGAATAAATGCCAATCCGACCCAAAACTCAACCCACAGTTGCACTATCCGCAACTGATATGTTATACTAATTACAAGCAAAACATGCTATAATTTACATGCAAAATACTTTGTAATAATTTCACAAGGTGGTTTCACTATGTTGAAAATAGGAGATAAGATTAAATCTTTAAGAAAAGCCCAAGATATTACACAAGAAAAATTAGCGGCATATCTCAACATATCATATCAAGCAGTAAGTAAATGGGAAAATGGTACAGCATTACCGGATATAACACTTGTTCCGCAAATTGCAAATTTCTTTGGCGTATCTGCTGATGAATTACTCTGTATGAAAGAAACAGAAGAAACAGAAGAATTAAAAGAATATGAGAAGATTTATCGCGAAAACAACCGACTTGGGAAAATGTTGGACAACATAATTTTAAGTCGGGAAGTATTAATCAAATACCCACGAAATTTTCAATGGATGCTGAATCTATCCTATCCTTTAATACAGTACAACGATACCGAAGAACATAACATGTACAGTGCGGAGCACGGTTTTGTCGAAGAAGCAATAAGTATATGTGAACGAATTTTAGAAGATTGCACGATTGACTCAATAAGGCATAGTGCAATACAGATATTATGTTATAGTTATAGCGATTTGGGAAAGGAAGATTTAGCGCTCAAACTTGCCTATGAAATGCCCGATATGTATTTATGTAGGGAACATTTACTTTCTCATATATATAAAGGTGAAAAGCAAATAGAACAATGTCAAAATGTATTGCTCTCAATGATAGATGCTTCTTCTGGAATTATAGGTATGCTTGTATCAAATGGACTAATGGGCAAGGAATTGTCTATTTCGCAAAAAATAGAACTCACTGAAACCGCAAACAATTTATACAAGTTAATTTTAAGCGAAGATGAAGATAGTTTGTTCTATAATTGTCGGTTGTGCAGAAATTACAGTTTGTTGGCAGAATTGTGGTGTAAGGATGGCAACATTGAAAAGGCAATGGAAAATTTACTTTTGGCAGAAAAAACTGCAACAAATTATGATGCTTGCGACAGTTTAACTGAACAAAAATACAAGTCATTGTTAGCAAACAGATGCACATTTAATCCTAAAACAGTTGGCAGGAATTGGGAAGGTACTGAAACAGGCATGCTCCTAAACACCTTGCAAAGAAAAGTTTTTGACCCTATTAGGGAAACGGATAATTTCAAACAACTAATAATTAGATTAAATAACATAAACTAACTGCATAGTAATAACTCGCCTTTAACAAATAAAACAGGCCAAGTATTCTTACGGATACTTGGCCTAAAAATGTTATTTATACATTTTGTTATTGACTAACCAAATCGGTCATATCATACAGTTTCGGCTCTTTACCCACCATAAAAGCGGCGGCTTTTACGGCACCAACAGCAAACACTTCTTTGGAACGAGCCGAGTGAGAAAGGGTAACAATTTCATCCTTGCCTGCAAAGATTACCTCATGTTCGCCAACGATGGTGCCACCGCGAATGGAGTGCATACCGATTTCATTCTTGGGGCGTTGTTGACGGCGACTATGGCGGTCGTATTCGGGAATCATTTCACGATCCAATCCTTCAATTGCCGCATCAAATAACATGTTAGCGGTACCCGAGGGGGCGTCCAATTTCAAATTATGATGCGCTTCAATAATTTCGATGTCCGCCTTATCACCAAGCACTTGAGCGGCTTTTTTTACTAAAGCCGCAAGTAAGTTAATGCCCAATGACATATTTCCCGAGAAGAACATGGGAACGGTTTTTGCCGCTTCACGAATCCCATCTACCTGACAGCAACTCAACCCCGTAGTGCAAACCACAGCTGGGATGCCTTTGTTTACTGAATAAGCAAGCAATCCATCCAAACAATTGGGGTGTGAAAAATCAATAATCACGTCAGCGGCTTCTTGCACATCGGAAAAATTACTATATACAGGATAGGAGAGTTCTTCTTTGCGTAGGTCAACTCCTGCTACAATGGTCATATCATCTTGTTCAGCAACAAGATTTGTGATTACTTTTCCCATGTGTCCGCAACAACCGGACAAAATCACTTTAATCATAAATTTCACACTTCCTAATTTTTGATTGCTTAAAGCAGTTCAGCTTTGACCAAAGCAGAATGGATTTTTTCTTTTACTTCATCCGAAGCAGGGAAGAGGGGCATTCTGCATTCGCCAACCTTCAATCCCAGCTGATTCATGGCTTCTTTTACCGGAATAGGATTCACGTCAATAAACATGCTGTTCATCACATCAAGATAGCGACTTTGCATAGCGGTAGCGCCTGCAAAATCCCCTTGTAACGCCTTTTCACAAAGTTGTGCCATCGTTTTAGGGGCAATGTTAGAAAACACCGAAATAACCCCTTTGGCACCCATAGCCATCATGGCAACTGTTTGGTCGTCGTTGCCGGAATAAATATCCAACTCATCCCCACACAGAGCAATGGTTTGAGCAAGAGCTGAAATGTTACCGTTAGCCTCTTTCGTTGCTACGATATTGGGATGCTTGCACAGTTTGGCGTAGGTTTCAGGCTTAATGTCCATACCCGTGCGAGAAGGCACGTTGTATAGAATGATGGGTGTATTTACACGATCGGCAACGTATTCGTAATGGCGGACCAGTCCGTTTTGGGAGGTTTTATTATAATAGGGGGTGACCATCAACAAAGCATCTGCTCCCATACTTTCAGCCGCTTCGGACAATTCAAGGGTATACAACGTATCATTGCTACCCGTACCCGCCACCACAGGCACTCGACCTGCAGAAGTGGCAATAATGGTTTCAATCACCTTTAAATGTTCATCATGCCGCAGGGTGCTTTTTTCGCCTGTGGTACCACAAGCAATAATCGCATTTACACCGCCTGCAATCTGAATTTCGGTTAATTCCTTTAATTTTTCATAATCCACACTGCCATCGGCAGAAAAAGGGGTAACCAATGCGGTACCAACACCGCGAAAGATGGTTTTAGCCATATCGATCCACTCCGATTATGAATATTTTAGTCCATATATCCCTTGGCGCAAAGCAGTTCAGCGAGCAGAACAGCGCCGCCGGCGGCACCGCGAAGGGTATTATGGGACATACAAACAAATTTATATTGATATTGGGTATCTTCACGTAAACGGCCAACCGAAATAGCCATACCGTTTTCCAAATTGCGTTGCAGTTTAATTTGAGGCATATTGTCTTCCACAAAATAATTGAGGAATTGCTTGGGAGCACTGGGCAGTTCCAAATCTTGAGCAGGACCTTTGAATTGTTCCCAAATAGCCAAAATTTGTTCTTTGGTAGGTTTGTTTTTAAAATCTACAAATACAGCAGCAGTGTGACCGTCCGAAACAGGTACACGCAAGCATTGTGCAGTGAATTTGGGGGAGGTGGCATTTACAATCTTATCGCCTTCGATTTTACCCCAAATCTTGAGGGGTTCTTGTTCAGATTTTTCTTCTTCGCCGCCGATGAAAGGAATCAGGTTATCCACCATTTCGGGCCAACGTTCAAAGGTTTTGCCGGCACCGGAAATGGCTTGGTAGGTGCAAACTAAAACTTTTTCGGGACCAAATTCATTGAGAGGATACAAAGCGGGTACATAGGATTGCAAAGAGCAGTTGGATTTCACTGCAATAAAACCACGTTTGGTACCCAAACGTTTGCGTTGCGAGGGGATGATGTCAATGTGGTCGGCATTCAGTTCTGGCACAACCATGGGAACGTCATCGGTTTTGCGGTGTGCGCTGTTGTTAGAAACAACGGGGCACTCTAATTTAGCATATGCTTCCTCCAAAGCCATAATGTCTGCTTTTGGCATATTTACAGCACAGAATACAAAGTCAACAGCAGCGGCGATTTCTTCTTTTTGATTTTCGGCATCAAAAACAGGCATTGCTTTTACCTTTTCAGGCATTTCAACGGTCATAGCCCAACGATCGCCAACGGCTTCTTCATAGGTTTTACCGGCAGAACGACCGCTTGCGGCCAACACCGTAATATCAAACCAAGGATGTTCATTTAACAAGGTAATAAAGCGTTGACCCACCATACCGGTAGCACCAACAATACCAACCTTATACTTTTTCATAAAAATCTCTCCTAATAAGTATTGTAATAATTTCGAAACTGTATTATAATATGAAATCATTAGACAATTTATCATACCATTTTTGGTATTCAATGTCAACAAAATCGAGGAGAAACATGAAGAAATCTGACTTTTTTTATCATTTACCAAAAGAATTGATTGCCCAGCACCCTTGTGAGAAACGAGACAACTCATCTTTAATGGTTTTACACCGTGAAAATGGAAAAATAGAGCATAAACATTTTTATGATTTGCCCGATTACCTGAACGAAAATGACTGCCTGATTATCAACGATACCAAGGTGTTACCTGCACGCATTTATGGAGTAAAAATTCCTACCGGTGCCATAGTAGAATTTCTACTTTTAAAACAACACGCTGATGGTGCTTGGGAGTGTTTGGCAGGACCTGGCAAAAAAGCCAAA
The DNA here is from genome assembly GCA_045661365.1 of Acutalibacteraceae bacterium. Lineage (GTDB taxonomy): Bacteria > Bacillota > Clostridia > Oscillospirales > Acutalibacteraceae > UMGS1484. Next base: position 23,084 of record JAZRFL010000114.1, read on the forward strand.
CCTGGTGATCGTTTTTCTTTTGGCGATGGTATAATGGAATGCACAGTTGAAGAAATTGTAGAAGAAGGCAATCGTCTCATCCGCTTTACCTATGAGGGTAATTTTTACGAAAATTTGGATAAAATCGGCACCATGCCTCTGCCGCCCTATATCACCGAGCAATTAGAAGACCAATCCCGCTATCAGACGGTATATGCCCGCGAAATTGGCTCTGCGGCGGCTCCTACGGCAGGTTTACATTTTACCCCCGAGTTGTTTGGGCGATTGGAAGAAAAGGGCGTTAAAGTAGGTAGAGTGACTCTTCATGTTGGCTTGGGCACCTTCCGTCCGGTGAAAGAAGAAAACATTGCCAACCACGTTATGCATTCCGAGCATTACGAAATGCCGGAAGAAACTGCGCGGTTGATTCACAAAACAAAAGCCAAGGGCGGTCGGGTCATTTGCGTGGGTACCACCAGCTGCCGTACAGTGGAAACCATTGCTTCCCAAGGAGAAATAAAAGCCGACGAGGGTTGGACCAGCATCTTTATTTATCCCGGTTATCAATTCGGTTGTATGGATGGTTTGGTTACCAACTTTCATTTACCCGAAAGCACCCTGCTTATGCTGATTTCGGCCTTTGCAGGCTATGAATTCGTTATGGATGCCTATCGCATTGCCGTGGCAGAACAATACCGCTTTTTCAGTTTTGGCGATGCCATGTTAATTATTTAGGAGAAGGTTATGTATCGATTGATTAAAACCGAAAACCAAGCAAGACGAGGCGAGTTTGAAACCCCTCACGGAACCATTCAAACGCCTGCCTTTATGAACGTTGCTACCTGCGCCGCCATAAAGGGTGGATTGTCTGCTTTGGATTTAAAAGACATTAAATGTCAAGTGATGCTGTCCAACACCTATCATTTGCATTTGCGCCCCACCGACAAAGTGGTAAAAGAGCTGGGCGGTCTTCATAAAATGACAGGATGGGACGGCCCAATCCTCACCGATAGCGGTGGATTTCAGGTGTTTTCTTTGGCAAAGCTTCGCAATATCAAAGAAGAGGGAGTAACCTTTAACTCTCACATTAACGGCCAAAAAATCTTTATGGGTCCCGAGGAAAGTATGCAAATTCAATCCAACTTGGGTTCTACCATAGCAATGGCGTTTGATGAATGTGTAGAAAATCCCGCTACGTACGAATACGCCAAGCAATCGGTTGCCCGTACCACGCGTTGGCTAAAACGTTGCAAAGCAGAAATGCAACGACTCAACTCGCTACCCGATACAATCAATCCAAAACAAATGCTATTTGGTATTAACCAAGGTTGCACCTTTGATGATCTTCGTGTAGAACATATGAAAGAAATCGCTAAACTAGATTTAGATGGTTATGCAATCGGTGGTTTAGCAGTAGGGGAGACTGCCGAAGAAATGTATCGCATTATTGAAGCAGTGGAACCCCATATGCCCAAAGACAAAATTCGCTATTTAATGGGTGTTGGGACACCGGTTAATATTATTGAAGCTGTCGCTCGTGGTGTAGATTTGTTCGACTGTGTAATGCCCAGCCGTAACGCACGGCATGGACATTTGTTCACTTCTAAAGGGATCGTTAATATTCATAATGCCAAATACACTTTAGACCAAACTCCCTTGGACGATAACTGCGATTGCCCTGTTTGCCGCAATTTCACTAAAGCCTATCTGCGCCATTTGTTTGCCGCGGGTGAGATGTTGGGAATGCGTTTGGGTGTGATACATAATTTATATTTTTACAATAATTTAATGGAAACAATACGTGTTAAAATCGAAAATGGAAATTTTGAACAATGGAAAGCAGAAGTTGTTCCCATTTTAGGCAAAAGAATCTAAAATAACACTTGCATTCCTACGAGAAATAGGCTATAATAATTTGGTAAGAATTTTTGAAAGAGGTATTATATTTATGGTTGTCATGATTGTTTACATCGTTTTGATTGTAGCTTTTTTCTATTTCTTTATGATTCG
>JAZRFL010000115.1:0-32556 GCA_045661365.1 Acutalibacteraceae bacterium
CGGCAATAACGGCATCCAGATAAGCCACTTGTTCATCGCTGATGTAAGCGCGTTGGTCTTCGTTGAGCAAGCCCAAAGCTTCTTTCAGTTTTTGAGCTTTTTTGAGTTTGCTGTTGTCAGTAACTTCTTCGGGAGCAGGCAGGGCTTCGATGCCTTCCAGAACTTCCAGATAATTCATGAAAGTGGGATATTCGTCGAAATATTTTTCGCCGTAGCCAACATAGTTGTGAGCCCATTCGGCACCCAAGGCAATTTGCAGACCGTCGTTGTCGCCCAGTTCATAACCGGGGTCGGTAAATACCATGTTGAATTTAAAGCTTTCTTCGCCTTCTACACGAGGAACGCGGATTTCGTAACCATAGGTATTTACACCGTTAGAGAAACCAACAAAGTTGGAAGGATCTTTTAAGAATTGTGCTTTGGCACCCAAAGCGTTGGTAGCCAAAGAACCGTCAGCCAACACGTTGAAGTAGAACATAGCATCGTTGATTTGGTCGGCGTCTTGGTAAGGAATACCGGTAACAATGTTGGCGGGGTCCATGTCGATATAAGTGACCAACGTATCATAAATCGAGGTTTTGGCGGTAGTCCATTCTTCCCCTGCAGGAACAATAGACAGGGTGTTGCTGTCATATACTTCTACGTACATATAAGTATATTTGTCGTCTGCCATGGTATAAATGACAGCATAAGAATCGGTGGGGGTCAAGAACATATCGGACGAGCTGGAGAACTGATAGCCTTGATCCATTGCCCAAACGTCATCTTTTTCATAGGCGGCGTCTTTTTTACCGTCAACCTTAATGGGAGATTGCAAAGCATCTACCTTGGCGCAAGCGGCGTTGAATTTAGCAAGTTTGTCAGCGTTGATCTTAGAAGCGATGTCGCCCAAGGTTTCCATTTGGAATTTAATGTCATCCAATTGTTCCACGCAAGAAAGGTCAATGACCTCGGGCAGAGCATCGATCATAGCTTCGATTTCGGCCAATTCTTCGCCACGGGCAGCGGCTTCCAATTCGTCCATTTTAGCTTTGCAGGCGTTATAGCGAGCATACAAACCGGCGTCTACAAAATCCAACCAACCGGAAGGAATGGATTTAATAGCATTGGTAGCATTGGCAACCAATTCATAATCGTTTTCATAGGTCAAAGCGTTGGCATCGGCAGGCAGTTTGGCAAGTTCTGCGTTTACTGCTTCAATGCGGGCAGGTTCGGTCATAACGTCGGGGTCGGTCATAACGTTGTCTTTATGGTGACCGGCTTGGTTTTCATAGGTAATGTTCTTATTGGGCAACATGAAGTAGTTGGTATCATAAGAAACCGAGTAAGCGCCGTTTTCACGATAAGCCACGGGAGAAAGTTGCATACCGATTGCTTTATCGGTTTTGGGCAAGATCACTTCGTATTGACGAACGCCGTCGCCAATATAAGAAGCGGATTTGATTTCACGACCGTTGGCATCGGCAGCAGCGGCTATTTGGCCGGTAGCGGTATCCCATTGCAGGTAACCACCACCGTCTTGTTGGAACATAATACCGGCAGGAGCATTGGTATTGGTGATGTAATAGAGAATGTCCAAACCTTGGGTCATGAAGGGGTCGTGAATTTCGAAGTATACATAGTTGAAGTTATCGTCCCAAGTGTAGTACAGTTTGGTGTAAATGTGGTGACGGTTAACGATTTTACCGGAACCGGAACCACCGTAAGCAATGGAAATGGTGGTGCATTGGTCTTCGGAATAGCGTTCGTCTTTGATAGCGTCCAAACCGTCTTCGGAAGGAGTGGGAGGAGGAACAATGGGTTCATCGGGAGGAGTGGGTTCGTCGCCACCTTCGGGAGCAAAGGTTTGTACCCAAGTGGTTTCATCGGCATATTTCACAACAACCACACTGGTGGTATTGATGTCTTTGCCGCTGGAAATAACATTGTTGTTGGGTTTCATGGCACAACCGTTGATCATGAAGCCTTCGGCGTTGGGATCACGTTCAAATTTGAATTCATAGCTACGAACACCGGTTCCGGGTACGTATTTGTAAGAATCTATGGAACCGTCAGAAGAAACGGCGCCGCCGATTACATTTTGCAAATAACCACCGCCGGCTTGTTGGAAAAGATAACCGCCGGTAAGTTCTGCTAAATTGTTTTTAATGTAGAAAGCATCGATATAGCCTGCTGCATTGGGGTCTTTTACTTCGGCAAATACATAGGTATAAGCATCGTCCCAAGCAAACCACATATTAACGGCCATACCATCGTTATTATCGGTCAGAGCACCATGGTCGCTGGTATACATGGTAGAAATCGAAACTTTTTTGGTATCATCATAACGGGAGTCTTTCACACCGTCCAACAAAGCATCTTCGGTTTCTACTTTTTCCAATTTCTTTTCAGCCCAAGTGCCTTCGTTGTTAAATACAACTTGTTTGGCACCTGCATTTTGACCGAAAGGACCGGTATAGCACACGCCGTAAGCGCCATTGGTAACAGCAGGGCTGATACGGAAACCGCCGGTAGCGTTGGAACCGATGGCATATTTCACTTCGTAGGTACGATTGTTAGAACCGGCTGCACGGGTGCCTTTCCATTCGGTAGGAACCACGGCGCCGCCTTGGGCAGAGGTGCCGTCGGCATTAAATTGAATATAACCGCCGTTGGGATCTTGGAAAATAAAGCCAGCATTTTGCTCGGTATTATTTACAAAATACAAATAGTCAGGACCGGTGGTAGCAGAGGGATCCACTACATCCATAAAGACGTAAATGTATTCGGTATCCCACGTATAATACATTTTCAAGTTAATACCATCTGTATTTTTCTTAGCTGCACCGGAACCATCGGGAGCGTATGCAGTGGTAATTTCCACCATTTTAGCGTCGGTATAAACGTCATCCTTTACACCGTCAATGGTGGGAGCAGTTTCAGCCGAAACTGCCATAGGCAAAACAGACAGGCAAGAAAGTGCCATGATTGCTGTTAATACCCAAGCTAATAAGCGTTTGGTTTTCATAATTTTACCTCCAAAAATAAAATTTATAAACAGACCATGCGGTCAATGTTCCTAATAGGTTACGGCGTGGTCGCCTTTTCCGCTGACCACGACTAAATTGTAAGCAAGACCGCCAATGGTCTTGGGGGTAACGGCAACGTCTTTGCCGTCTATTTGTACCTTTTGGGCTTGGGCGGGAAGTTTGATCACCATGGGGCGATCCCCTGCCAAGGAAACGGTCAGTCCCGTTTCGGTTTGGGTAAGCCTAGCGGCATCCCGTTCCATCCACCACAAGCACAGTTCGTCGGGGCCTGCATTATAAACCTGCCAACCCTTAGAAGCGCAGTAGTTAAGAATGGTATCGAACGCGCGCAAGGTCATGGTAGAATCATAGCCTTGCCAAAAAGCCACGTAATGAGGATGAGAGAACAGGTTAATGGTTTGACCATAGTACCCTGCATTGTCGGCGCACAACCGCAACTTTTCATCACTTTCACCATACTGACCGCCAATACGGGGTTCGTAGTAAGAAATAGGAATCCCTACAAACTCAATCCGTTGGGTTTTATGGTCGGCATCATCATAAATATAATGGGGGAACGCGGTACCAAAGCCAAAATCGTAAATATTAAAGGCGTTAATATCCGCAAGGTTCAGCGTACCTTGTCGTCCTGCATCCCCTTTAGCGCCCAAAGCGGCTTGCCAACGAGCATACTCGGCATATCCTGCAAAGGCCAAACAGTGACCTACGTTACTTACAGGCAGTTCGGAATACACTTGTTCGTAAGTACCCATTTGTTGCTTAAAGGATTCGTAAGAAAAGGGCACACCCGTTAAATTATAATGTAAGGCCATTTCGTGACCACGGGCAGCGATACGGTCGTAATCTTCTTTGGTCAGCTGATAATCGCCATTTTCACTACCGGGCATAAGGTTCAGGTGATAAGGCAGCCCTTTTTGATACATAATTTGGGATGCACGTTCATCCAACTCGCCGGAGGTGTTATCATCATCCCCTGCATAGAAGAACAGCAAATCAGAAGGTGTAACACCATCTTTCATAACAGGCAACACGTGAATCATGGGAAGATTGCGACTATACAGCAGATTTTCCAGCATGAGGTAATACAAGTCAGCCATAGCGTTGGAAGTATCTAACTCATAATTCAAAGCGCGGCTGTCGGGAATACGGCCCACGGGGAAATAATTAGAGGGGCCCTCGGCAACAGGTTTACCTTGAATAATTTTGAGCAAGCAATACGGCAGGTTAAAGGGAATATAATAGGTATTGTCCCCTGCTACCAAGCCGGGCAACAATTGGTCGCCCACTTGAATGGTAGCTTGCACTTTACCGCCCAAGGTTACCAACACATCGGTCATAACAGGCAACGCCAAATTAGGTTTATTGGCAGGCAGAATGCTTTGAGGAGCGGTAAACAAACCAATGGTTTCGTACAAATCGGTTTGGGTTACTTTACCTTTAATAGTGCAACCAAACAGTTCTTCGGCGCCTTTGGTGGCAAAACCGATCACCAGCACACCTTTATGATTGGCGGCAGTTAATGCGGCAACCACGTCGTCCGCCAAGGTTTCGGCACCTACCAATACCACGTCGTCGGGTTCAAATGCGGTTCCGGCAACGTCGCTAACTGCCAATTTTTGAGCCGGCACACCTAAACGGTCTACCATTTCTTTTAAATACACAGCAGCATAAACACCGTTTTCGGCTGATTGCGCCGCAACCTTTAATTCGTTGATCAAATAATATACGGTCATTATTTTTTGCCTCGATTCCGGAAATCAGGCACTTCTAACAAGGTACCGCCCATTTCGCAGGATTGCGCCGCCAAAATAGCGGGAGCGGCGGTTTCTACTGCTTTGTAAACATCCATAGGAGGCGTTTTGTCGTTGAGAATAGCATCGACAAAATAGTGGATGGGATAATAGTCGGTACCGCCGTGAGCCGCTTTTTGAATGTAGTCGGGAGCATCGGGATCATGGCAAGTCCAGTCCATAGCGGTCCAATCTTTGGTTTCGGCATCAAACATTTTGGGGGTATCGAGGGTAGAACGAGCCCATTCTACCGATTTTTTGGTGCCTTTCAGTTGATACCAGTGAGCACCGGTTTGGGCTTTGGAACCATAAGGAGAAGAATAACCGGTACGTACCGAGAACACGGTATCTTGATCGTTATACATAATGGCGTTTTGAATATCGCGGGCATTCAAGCCGGGGGTGCCGTAGCTTAAGGGTTGCACACCCATGCAAGAAACCTTGGTAATGCGACCGCCGGTAATGGAAAGCAGCGGGCTCAAGGTGTGGGGCAAATAGAAAATGGGGTTGCGCCACAACCAGTTGCGCCAAGAGTGACGGAATTCGGGATTGGCAAAATAGGTGGGATCGGAGGTGACCACCGTATGACCGGTTTTGCGATTGACGAAGTTGTCCCAAGCGGGTTCATAGTGGAGATATTCCCCGTCGGCAAAAATGATGTGTCCCAACTCCCCTGCTTCGGCCATGGCTTTCCAGTCGCGGATAAATTTCCAATAGCGGGTTTGTTCGGCCAATTGATATTTACAGCCGGTGGCTTCTACGGCATCCACCAATTTTTCGCATTGTTCAATGGAAAATGCGGCGGGTACTTCGGTCATAACGTGCAGGCCCTTGTGCATAGCGTCCACAGCGATGTCAACTTGCACGTCGGGGTCACAAGCAATCAGCAGTGCGTCTAATTTTTCTTTTTTAATCATTTCTTCATAAGAAGTGTACGCACGCAAAGTTTGACCACAAATGCTTTGGTAAATACCGATGAAATTTTCAGCTTTACCCATAGCGGTATCACAGCAAGCCACGATTTCCAAATCGGGATTGAGGTAATAACAGGTCATGAGAGCGTGACAACGGGCGCTGGTACCAACCAGACCCATGCGAACTTTTTTGTTTGCCATAAAAATCAGCCACCTTTTCAAGTGAATAAATAGATTAAACTATATCGTTACCGAAAACTCGGAACTTCAATTAATTTACCGCCTTGCTCGCTGGACTGAGCCGCCGCAATGGCGGGAGCCGCCAGTTCTACACAGGCGAGGGCATCCATACGAGGCTTGATCCCTTTTTGAATGCCGTCTAAAAATGCCAGAATGGGGAACAGATCCACCCCACCGTGACCGCTTTCTCGTATCAGCGGATCATCGCTTTTTGGGGGCACGTCCCAATTCTCTGCCGTCCATTCTTTGGTGGCGGCATCAAACCGTTTTGGGGTGTCAATCTCGCTGCGGGCCCATTCCACCGTGGCCTTGGTGCCTTTGATCTGATACCAATGAGCCCCTGTGCCCGATTTGAAGCCGTGGGGAGAAGTAAAGCCGGTTTTGACCACGAACACCGTATGCTTATCGTTATACATCATTGCGGTTTCCAAATCCCGCACCTGAAAGCCGGTGGAAGTGTAACTTTCTTCCTTGGTACCAAAACACGAAACCTTGGTGATCCGTCCCCCAGTTACGGTGAGTAATGGATTCAGGGTATGGGGTAAATACAAAATGGGGTGGCGAAACACGCGATGCCGCCAACTTTTTTCATATCGTTCATCTTGTGAAAGAGAAGGGTCGTCGGTCATAACGGGTTGGCCGGTTTGTTTGTCAACAAACCAATCCCACTTGGGTTCGTAATGCAGGTACTCCCCTTCGGCGAAGATGATATGACCAAATTCTCCGTTTTCGGCCATTTCCCGCCATTTGTCAAAGAACTGCCAACAATGGGCTTGTTCCGCGCCCACAAACACCACGTCGTTTGCCCGTGCGGCTTTTATAAGAGCATGGCAATCGTCCATGGTAACCGCCACAGGCACCTGACACAGCACGTGCTTGCCGCGGTTCATTTCGGACACCGCCAATTTTGGTTGCGTTTCGGGACTTAAGGCGAGCATGACACCGTCGTATTTTCCGTTTTTGATCAATTGGTCGTAGGAAGAAAACGCCATGGGAGTTTCACCGGTAGTTTCGGTGAATTTCGCAAGGGAGTCTGCCAACACCCGAGCGGAGTGATCGCAAAAGGCGACGACCTTGGCGCGACCTGTTTTGTGCAGGTTCAACGCCATGGAAAGTCCCATGGGGCCGGCACCGACCAAAGCGATTTTAAGCATCCTCATACCTACACCTCTTCATCCTTATAAATTCGCAATTTAATTATACCAAACAACCGCTTTTTTGTATTTGTGAAATCCTGCAGGAAATTTATGAAATTGTACAAACCTATATGGGAACCCATCGGTAATTTTTTGCAAAAAAACCACATCCTGTGGCGGCTTCCAGCATTTGTTTGTGATATCGTGCATTTGAAAGCAGAAAATTTGTGTTTTCTTGTTTTTTCTCTTGTATTTATATAAAAAATTTGATAAACTGTGGGTAAAAGACAGAAGCGTTGGGAGGAATCAGACATGGAGTGGAATTACACACCGATCATTTGTCCAAAGGTGGTAGATATTTCCGGATTGGTTGCGGTGTATTACATGGACCTTCCCCGTAACTTCACCTTTACCCCCGAGCAACACCGTTGTTGGGAATTGAATTTTTTGGACTACGGAGAAAACGAGCTGTATGCCGACGGAAAAGAGCACACCCTCCGTAAGCACGACATGATCTTGTACGCCCCTATGGTGGAGCACGGAATCCTAAAGAAAACCGAAGATGCTTCTTTTACCTTTTCGGTTTCCTTTGACAGTTCCAGCGAGGTGCTATACAGCATTGCCAATCAAGTTATTCATATTCCCATTGATCTGCAAAAGCACATCATCAATATTTTAAAGCTGGCACATTACTTTTCCGATCGAGGCTTGACGCCCAATATCGTACTTAGCTCGGACGATCAATCGGCGTTGAGCGAAAAAGAGCGGATCGTGCTACAGCTGATCATAAATTTGTTGGAAGAATTTTTCTTGCGGATCATAGACCGAGAAAAGGAGATCACCCCTTCCTCTGACCTACCTAAGCGCACCACCGAAAATCGTCAGGTCAGCTTGTCTCGCGCGGTACAAGATTACATAGATCTTCATTTGGACAAAAAGCTCACCTTGCAAGATATAAGCCAACATTTCAACATTAGCGTGAGCAAATTGTGTCGCGATATCAAAGCCACCACCAACCGCAGTTTACAGGAACTGATTTCGGACAAACGGCTCAAAGCCGCCAAACGCATGATTTGTCAAGAAGAATACAATTTCACCGAAATTGCCGAGCGATTGGGCTTTTCTTCTTTGCACTATTTCTCCCAATGGTTTAAAAAACAAACCAAACGCTCCCCTACCGAATATGCCACGTCGGTCAAGGGACAAAGCAATGAATAGAAAAGAGGCACGCAAGAGTTATAACTCCTGCGTGCCTCTTTTTAGGAATTATGCATTTTTGAAAAAAGCAACCGCCACCGCACCCGGGCCAACGTGCGTTCCGATCACACTGCCGATTATAGTGGTAGGGAGTTCCTCTTTATACGCTTGCCACAACGGGGCGCTGTCGATCATATACTTTTGCAACAATGCGTCAGACAAACCGGTGTACCCCAACAAGATCGGATAGTCAAAATCCACACCGCCTGCTTTTTCAATTTCACAAACCAACAAATTGTTGCCTTGCTTGGAACCGCGGGCTTTTCCCAGTACCGTAATTTCCCCCAATCGCAGGGAAAGCACCGGCTTAATGTTAAGCAGTCCGCCGGCGATGGCGGCTGTTTTCGACAACCGACCGCCTCGTTTCAAATACTCTAAGGTATCTACCAAGGCAACAATGCAGACCCGCTGTTTTTCTTGCTCTAACCGCTGAGCGATCGTGGCGGCGTCTAACCCTTCTGCCACCAATTGCAAAGCACGTTGTACCAAAATGCCACCGCCGATTGCCGCAGTTTTCGTGTCTACCACGTAAATGTTGGGGTATTCTGCCGCCGCAATACAGGCACTTTGATAGGTACCCGACAAGGTGGAGGACAAGGTAAGCACTACCGCACTCTCCCCTGCCTGTGCTATAGAGGAAAACTCCTTCTCAAAATCAGACGGCGAGGCTTGACTGGTACGGGGCAGTACGTCACTTTCCACCAATTTTTCGTAAAACATTTCATGGGTCAGATCCACCGTGTCAATATACTCCTCTTGGTCAAAAATCACCCGCAGAGGAACCACCGTGGTTTGCTCTTTGTATTGAGGAAGCAGATCAAAGGTAGAATCAATCACAATATTTACTTTCATAGTTTCACCTGAACGACAATAATTTTGTTGAGATTTCAACAATTTGCATTGTAGCACATATTTGTTGATTTGTCAACATTTTTCAGGTAAAGAAAAAACACGTTCCGCTTGTTCGTAAACGGAACGTGTTTTTGGTAGGGTTATTTCCATTGAATGCGACCGTAAAACATGGTTTCGCCCTCTTGGTTTTTGCCCATGGTATAAATTTGATCGTTCTCGCGCAACACGCAAATCCGAACCGGTTGATCCAGCAACAATTCTTTACGATAATGAATTTGAAACAGTTCTATGGCTTGGTCGGGTTGCAAACGAATAGCATTTAAAATAAAGTTGGCGTATTTGGTGTTGTTGACGTGGCCGTTCATGTCCAAATCGGAATATCCCGGTGTCACGATCACCTCTTCGCCCGTTGATTCAAAATCCTTGAGGCGAAGCATTTTTTCCTCAAATACAACGTCTTCACAATAAACCAATTGGGTAGGATAAATTTCACGGGCGCGGATCAATTTTCGTTTTTCCCCGTCCATAATTGCCCAATCAGAAGTCCCTTTTATTAGCAATTCGCCGTCTAAGGTTTCCATGCGAAAATCCCGTCGGCAGGTCACCGAAGGGGCAGGTAACGGCCAAGTAACCACCCGCACGTTTTGGTACATATGGGGATGCTGCACGATTTGATACTGTACCCCCGACAAGATCCACATTTGATTTTTTTCTGCCAATTGCGGAAAACCGATCCCCAATTCCATAGCATGTCTGCCTGCGGCATCTTGAAACAGATCCATGACCCCGGCAGGTTGCAAATGGTGGTAACAGTCAAAATCACCCGCTCGCAAGGGGTACTCTTTTGTAAATATCGATTTCATAAATTACAATACCCGAACCGCGGTAATGATGGGTTGATTGGGTTTGGTAACGGTGCCGTTATTGTCGATTACGGGGGTAGCTTCGCAAATTTTGTCTACCACTTCCATGCCTTCGGTAACATAACCAAACACAGCGTAGTTACCGTCCAAGAAAAAGCTGTCTTCATGCACAATAAAAAATTGAGAAGAAGCCGAGTTGGGCATCATGGAGCGAGCCATAGAAATCGCACCACGGGTATGTTTGAGAGGATTGGCAACACCATTTGCCAAAAATTCCCCTTTGATTTTTTGTTCGGAACCGCCGGTACCGTTGCCCAAGGGGTCACCACCTTGAATCATAAAACCGGAAATAATGCGGTGAAAGGTAAGACCGTTATAAAATCCTTCTTGTGCCAAGAGCAAAAAATTCTCGGTGGAAATAGGAGCATGATCGGCGTCCAATTCCACACGAATGGTACCGTAATCTTGTGTTTCGATTTCTACTAAATGTTTTCCTGTTAACATAAATTATTCTCCTTTTGGTTTTATAATGCGTATGGTCGTTTTGGCTTTGACCGCTTGGTTAATATGTTCCATGAGGGTGTCGATCCCGCTTCCGTTTTGGGAAGAAACCGGTAATTTGACCGTGCCCAGCGGCAAAAAGTCCATTTCTTTTTCGATTTCCTGCAACCGTTTGGTCAATTGGGTTTTGTTGAGCTTGTCGGCCTTGGTCAGCACCACCACAAAGGGAAGTCCGCTGTCCGCCAAAAAACGAAGCATGGTATCGTCGTCCTTGGAGTGAGGATGGCGAATGTCGATCAATTGCGCAATCAAAGCAATATTACGGTCTTGGGCAAAATAGCCTTCTGCCAATTCCGACCAGCGGCGCCGTTCAGCATCGGGACGTTTGGCATAGCCGTAGCCGGGAAAGTCCACAAACCGCACCGTGTCCACCTTATAAAAGTTAATGGTTACGGTCTTACCCGGTGTTGCCGACACACGCGCCAAGGCTTTGCGATTGAGCAATTTGTTCAGCAAGGAAGATTTTCCCACGTTGGAACGCCCTGCAAAGACAATTTCGGGTAAGGTCGGCGTAGGCAATTGACGGGACGTGCCCGCCGACATTTCATATTGCGCCAAATGCAGATTCATTCCCGTTACCTCCCTTGGCAATAGCCGGGTACAGCAGAAGCTTTGGTACCTACACCGCGGCAGATCACGTCGTTTTTGACCTTTTCGGTACGTCGATAGGTATTGTCGGCAAACGCAACAGGCAACACCTCGTCAATGGTAGAAACCCCCACAAATTGCAGGTTGTCTTTTACCACCGATTCCACTTCTTCCAAGTCGGGCAGGTTGTCTTTGGGAATGATCACGGTTTTCATCCCTGCTTTATAAGCCGCCATGGATTTTTCTTTTAGTCCGCCAATCGGCAACACACGACCGCGAATGGTGATTTCACCCGTCATGGCAACGTCTCCCCGCACAGGGCACCCCGAAAAAGCCGAAATCAGCGCAGTTGCCATGGTAATGCCTGCCGAAGGACCGTCTTTGGGCACTGCCCCTTCGGGGGCATGAATATGTATGTCACATTCGGTATGGAAGTTTTCTTTCACATTTAGTTGATCCATTCGACTGCGAATGCAACTGATCGCCGCATTGGCAGATTCTTTCATCACGTCACCCAGCGAACCGGTCAACTGAATTTTGCCGGTTCCCTTGAACACCGCAGTTTCAATGGGAAGCAACTCGCCCCCCACGCTGGTCCATGCCAATCCGTTCACCAGACCTACGCTCCCCTTTTCGGCGGGCGGTTCGGCTTTGAAACGGCGCGGTCCCAAAAAGGCTCCCAGATCGGACACCTTCAGCTTTACTTCGGCAACCTCGTTTCCTACGATCTGCTTGGCGGCCTTGCGACACAAGGTAGCGATCTCACGCTCCAAATTACGCACACCCGCTTCTTTGACGTAGCCGTCGATCAATCCGTACAAAGCGGCAGGTGTCATGCGGAATTGCTTGGCAGTTAACCCATGGCGCAGGGTTTGTTTGGGAATTAAATGCCGTTTTGCAATTTGGAATTTTTCTTCTCTGGTATAGCTGGACAAGGAAATGATTTCCATACGATCCCGCAACGCGGCAGGAATACTGTCCAAATCGTTGGCAGTCAACACAAACAACACCTTGGACAAATCAAAGGGAATTTCCAAAAAGTGATCTTGGAAGGTACTGTTTTGTTCGGGATCCAAGGCCTCTAACAGAGCCGCTGAAGGATCCCCCTTATAATCGGATGCCAATTTGTCGATCTCGTCCATTAAAATCAAGGGATTCATGCATTTGGCTTGCCGTACCGCTTCCATAATACGCCCCGGCATAGAGCCGATATAGGTGCGCCGGTGTCCTCGAATTTCGGCCTCGTCTCGCACACCACCCAGGGAAATACGTACGTATTCCCGATTCATGCATTTGGCAATGGATTTGGCGATCGAAGTCTTACCCACACCGGGAGGACCGACCAAGCACAAAATCTGCCCCTTAATGTCCGGCGCCAAGGTGCGTACCGCCATAAGCTCTAAAATCCGTTCTTTTACCTTAGTCAGCCCGTAATGATCGGCTTCCAAAACGGCAGAAGCGGCGGCAATGTCATGAGATTCCTCACACATTACCCCAAAGGGAAGTTCCAGCACCGAGTCCAAATAATTTCGCACCACCGTAGCTTCGTGAGAGCCGGATGGCATTTTAAACAATTTGTTGGTTTCCCGCAACAGCTTGTCTTTGATTTCTTCGGTGGTGTCCAATGCCACGATCCGTTCACGGTATTCTTCCGCTTCTTTTTTGGGATCGTCGTCTTCTCCCAATTCTTCGGCAATGGCGCTCAGTTGCTCCCGCAAATAGTAATCCCGCTGGTTGGCATCCATACTGTCCCGTACCCGTTGCTCGATTTTGATTTCCAATTGCAACAGATCGGTTTCGGTTTCCAGCGCCGACACCAACAATTCTCCTCGACTGACTTCGTTGATCTCGTCTAACAAGGCCTGCTTGGTTTCCACCGTAAAGGGCACGTTGGCGGCAATATAGTCGGTCAAAACCGCCAAATCTTTTTCTTCTGCCACTTCAAAGCCGATTTCATTTGGCAATTTTACGTTGACCTTGTTGTATCGAACAAAGCTTTCCTTTACCGAGCGAAGCATAGCATCTGCCACACGGTTGCCTTGCGGCAGACCTACCGTGGGCAACGGCATGATCTCGCCCGAAAAATAAGGATCGGTTTGCAACACACTTTGGATCTCGCCCCGATTTTCACCGTGGGCGACCACGCGTAACCCGTCACCGGGCAATTTTAAGATTTGGGTGATTTTGGCAATACAACCTACCCGATTGAGCATATCTTGCCCCGGTTCTTCTACACGAATGTCTTGCTGTGCGGTCAAAAACACATAGGCGTCGCCTGCCATTGCCTCATGTACAGCGGCAATGGAACGACTGCGACCTACGTCAAAATGAATGGGGGCGCCGGGAAACACCACCAAACCGCGCAGGGCAATGATCGGTAATCTTTTAGGGTTTAGTTCTAACATAATATAACTCCAAAAACATGGGATTTTGAATAGCAACAATCGGCGAGCCGAATTTGGCTTCGGTCGCCGATTTGATCATAGATTTAAGAGACCACTTGTTTCGCAGAGGATTTGACCCGTACGGTAGTGGCATTCTTTTTTTCGTCTCGCAGAATATGGGGGGATTCGATTCCGTCCACAAAGCCTTTGGTAATCACGACCTTCGTCACTGTTTGGTCAGCAGGCAAGGTAAACATAAGCTCGCTGAGCAGTTCTTCCATGGTAGACCGCAGACCGCGAGCACCGGTTTTACGTGCCAAGGTCTTTTGGGCAATGGCAAGCAAGGCGTCATCTTCGAATTCCAGTTCCACATCATCCATACGGAACAGAGCTTGGTATTGACGAACAATGGCATTTTTGGGTTGCGACATGACCGAAACCAGATCGGATTCGTCCAAGTTGGTCAGCGAAGCGATCACCGGCAACCGTCCGACGATTTCGGGAATCAAGCCGTATTTTACCAGGTCGTGGTGATTGACCTTTTCCAGCAAATACTCGTCGGAGGAATTGTCTTTGGTTTTGATTTCATTGCCAAACCCCAACGATCCGCCGCCGATTCGCTTGGCAATCACTTCTTGCAAGCCGTCAAACGCACCGGCACAAATAAACAAAATGTTGGTGGTGTCCATTTGAATAAACTCTTGTTGCGGATGTTTACGACCACCTTGAGGAGGTACATTGGAAACGGTACCCTCTAAAATTTTGAGCAAGGCTTGTTGCACCCCTTCCCCGCTTACGTCACGGGTGATAGAGGGGTTTTCGGATTTACGGGCAATTTTGTCGATCTCATCCACGTAAATAATGCCACGCTCGGCTTTTTCCACATCATAATCTGCCGCTTGGATCAGGCGAAGCAAAATGTTTTCCACATCCTCGCCCACGTAACCCGCTTCGGTCAATGTGGTCGCATCGGCAATAGCAAAGGGAACATCCAAAATCTTGGCAAGGGTTTGTGCCAAAAGAGTTTTTCCCACGCCGGTGGGACCAAGCAACAGCACGTTGCTCTTTTGCAATTCCACGTCGCTTTCTTCTTTGCGATAAATCCGTTTGTAATGATTGTATACCGCAACCGACAAGGATTTTTTAGCATCGTCTTGTCCAATCACATATTGGTCAAGCTGTTCCTTGATTTGTGTGGGCTTAAGCAACGGTTTTTGCTCTTTGACGGCATGACGGTCGCGGCGAGAACCATGTCGCTCCTCCATGGTGTCACAACACAGTTTTACGCATTGATCGCAAATATAAGCACCGCTTTTGCCAAACATGATCCGCACGTGATCTTGATCGGCTCCGCAAAAAGAACAAACCACCGGTTTGTCGTTGGTATGATTGGGCATAATCTTCTCCGTTTTCTGTTAATTTATCGGCGTTCAATGACCTTGTCGATCAGGCCGTATTCACAAGCTTCGGCTGCGGTCATAAAATTGTCGCGTTCGGTGTCACGGGCAATGACCTCAACATCTTTGCCGGTGTTTTCCGCCAAAATACGATTCAAATTGTCACGGGTACGCTTAATATGGTCGGCGGCAATCAAAATTTCGGTAGCTTGCCCTCTGGCGCCGCCCAAAGGTTGATGGATCATGATCTCGGCATTGGGCAAGGCATAGCGTTTGCCCTTGGCACCCGCAGACAGCAAAAAGGCGCCCATACTGGCGGCCATACCCATGCAAATGGTGGAAACGTCGCATTTGATGTATTGCATGGTGTCGTAAATGGCAAGACCTGCCGACACCGAGCCACCGGGAGAATTGATGTACAGATTAATGTCTTTTTCGGAATCTTTGCCTTCCAAATACAGCAATTGAGCAATAACAATGCTGGCGGTGGCATCGTTCACCTCGTCAGACAACACAATAATACGGTCGTCTAACAAACGGGAAAAAATATCATAAGAGCGTTCGCCCTTACCGGTTTGTTCTACTACATAGGGTACCAAACTCATACGTTTCACCTCATGGTCTGAAAATGATAGGAATTATAACAGAAAGAGCCTGCTATAAAAACGGTAGCAGGCTCCCAATTGAAAAAATTGTGTTCTTCCCACATGGGAATACCGGCCAAAATAATTATAGGTGAAGTTCGCCTAAATTATTCAGCTTTTTCCTCTTTTGCCGCGGCAGTTTTTTTCGCGGCAGGCTTTTTGGCAGCTGTAGCTTTTTTGGCGGCGGGTTTCTTTTCGGCGGCTTCTTCCCCTTCGGCTTTGGCGGCGGGTTTCTTAGCGGCCGGTTTTTTGGCAGCGGGTTTCTTGGCTGCGGGTTTCTTTTCGCCTTCGGCTACTTCTTCTTCGCCTTTATCGGCGGCTTTTTTAGCAGTCGTTTTTTTGGCGGGAGCTTTTTTGGCGGGCTTCGCATCGGTAATAACTGCCGATTCTTTGATCAGATCTACCGCTTTGTTGGCAGTAATGTCAGAAGCCAAATCTTTGGCAGCGATCACAGCCTTAACTTGTTCTGCTTCCATTTTGTACATTTCGGCAATCTTGGTGTATTCGGCATTCAGTTCTTCTTCGGAAGCTTCCAAGTTTTCTGCCTTGGCGATTGCTTCCAGAGCCAAACGGATCTTCACTTGAGTCAAAGCGTTTTCACGGAAACCTTCACGGAAATCTTTTTCTTCCATGCCGGTATATTGCATGTAGGTCTTCATATCCAAACCTTGGTAACGCAAGCGGTTTTCAAAGTCACGAATATTTTCGTCAATGCGAGCTTCTACCATGCAATCGGGTACTTCTACGGTCATGCCTTCTACCACTTGACCGATCAAGGCATTTTCCACTTCGCCGTCGGCACGAGCGTTTTTGCCTTCGGTGATCTTGTCGGCAATGCTCTTTTTCAATTCGTCCAAGGTGTCGAATTCGCTGACGTCTTTGGCAAATTCATCATCCAAAGCGGGCAATTCCTTGGCTTTGAGTTCATGAATTTTGCATTTGAACAAAGCGGCTTTCCCTTTGAGTTCTTCGGCATGATATTCTTCGGGGAAGGTTACGTTTACGTCAACTTCTTCGCCGGCATTTTTGCCTACCAATTGTTCTTCAAAACCGGGAATGAAAGAGCCGGAGCCCAATTCCAAGTTGTAGTTTTCGCCTTTACCGCCTTCAAAAGCAACGCCGTCGACGAAGCCTTCGAAATCGATAACAGCAGTATCGCCCAATTGAGAAGCGCGGCCTTCTACGGCGATGATGCGAGCGTTGCGTTCTTGCATAGAAGCCAGTTCACGATCGATCTCGGCATCTTCTACCTTCACAACGGTACGTTCGGCTTTCAAGCCTTTGTATTCACCCAAGGTTACTTCGGGTTTGGCGGTGATCAACAATTTGAAGCTGACACCGTTTTTGTCCATAGAGATCAGTTCAAAATCCACTTTTTGTTCTGCCAATTCAATACCGGATTCATTGAGAGCGGCATCGGCAGCATCGGGATACAGTTCTTCTAAAGCGTCTTGATAAAAAACGTCTTCACCGTACATTTTGTAGATCATGTTACGGGGTGCTTTACCCTTACGGAAGCCGGGAATGGTGATGGTCTTGAGCGCTTTGGCAGTTACCTTTTCTACCGCCTTGGCAAAAGTTTCGGCGTCGATTTCTACGGTAAGTGCGTAGCGGTTGACATCTACCTTTTCGGTTGCTTTTAACGACATGTTTGGTTCCTCCAATATACTGACTTAAAGTCATAAATTACCAAATGACACTATACCACAAACAAACAAAAATTTCTACTATAAATTGCGATTTTTTTGATTCTTGTGAAAATTGCAAGTGTTTTGGTTGAAATCCCTTGCGAAATTGGTAAATATTTAAAATTTCTCAATCAAAAGCGGGCAAAATTGCAAGGCATCACCCGAAACGACACGAAAGAAAATCCCGTCAACCGTTCCGTTGACCGCCGCATGCAACGCCGGTCCATGCAAATGTCCGTAGTAACATCGGGTCACCCCGTAGCGAATGAGCAGATCCATGATCTCGTCGCACCGTCGATCGGTGCAAACAGGCGGATAATGCAAAAATACAATCGGGGTCTTTCCTGTTTCGATTGCGGCTTTCAGCGAGGTTTCCAACCGAGACACCTCCCGCAACAAGACCTTGCGATCATCTTCTCCCTCGCCCATGATCCAACCTCGACTGCCGCATATGGCAAATTCCCCTGCCGTATAGCAGTTGTTGTGCAAAATTTGCAACGTGTTGAACTCTTTTTCTTGCAAAAAAGCGGTCATTTTTTTCATGGTTTCCCACCACAGATCATGATTTCCCTTGAGTATGATCTTTTGACCGGGCAATTCATGCAAAAACCGAAAATCGGCTTCGATATCGTTAAGGCGCATAGCCCAAGAAATGTCGCCCGGAATCACCACCGTGTCTTGGTCGGTGACCACCGCCCGCCAATTTTTGGACAAACGGGTTACGTAATCCTGCCAGCCCTTGAACACGTCCATGGGTTTGTCACAAGAAAAAGAAAGATGAGTATCACTAATGGCAAACAACGACATGACACTCATCCTTTCATTTTTAAAAAATTAGGTATAATCCTTTTATGCTCGGTCACACTAAGAACCGAAAGGTGGGAGAAAAATGAAACACGACAAACAACAAATTCACTGTCGGGTAGAGAACTGTGTTCACCACGAACACGAGGACTGTTGCACAGCTTCGCACATTAACGTGGGCCCTCAATACGCCTGCACCGGTTCGGACACCGTCTGCTCGACCTTTAAGCCGCAGTCCAAAGACTGCTCCGGCTGCAAAGAATAGGGTTATAGTCCCAACATGGCAACCACTTGTTGCCACAGTTCTTGTTTCTCACAAATGTCGGTGAACCGAGGCGTTGCCCCACGCAATGCCGCAATAGAAGCGGGAATCGCGTAACCCGTAGCGGCAGAAAGCTCTTCGCAAAGGGTAAACTCATCTTTGCCCTCGGTTTGCCGACCGATTGCTTCCAACACCCCTTTGGAAAACTTAAAGGGACTGGCAGTAGAAGCAATGACCGTAACCGCATGGTCGTCGGTTTGATCTACATAGTTTTCGTACACCTGCAAAGCAACACCGGTATGCGGATCGGCAAGGTATCCGTTACGGACAAATTGCCGTGCAATGGCGGCTTTGGTTGCGGTATCGTCGGCACAACCACCATAGAACAAATCGGAGATCTTTGCTTTGGTGACCTCGTCAACGGTGTATTTGCCGTGTTTGGACAAATCATCCATCCACCCTTTTACCTGCTCGGCGTTGCCGTCGGTCAAGTGATAAAGCAACCGTTCCAGATTGCTGGAGATCAAAATGTCCATAGAGGGAGACAAGGTGGTATAAAAATCCCGATTGCGGTCATAGGTACCGGTACGGATAAAGTCGGTCAAAATGTTGTTTTGGTTAGAAGCGCAAATCAATTTACCCAGCGGCACGCCCATTTGCTTGGCATAATAAGCCGCCAAGATATTGCCGAAGTTCCCGGTAGGAACCACTACGTTGACCGTTTCGCCTTGGGTGATTACCCCTTGTCCCAGCAAAGAGGCATAAGAATAAATATAGTAAATGATTTGGGGAACCAAACGACCCCAGTTAATGGAGTTCGCGCTGGAAAATGCCATGTTGCCCGCTTTCAACGCGGCGGCTTTTTGGCTGTCGGTAAAAATTTGCTTTACTCCGGTTTGGCAATCGTCGAAGTTGCCGTGTACCGCGCATACACCAACGTTATTCCCCTTTTGGGTGGTCATTTGCAATTTTTGCATGGCAGACACACCGTCGCTGGGATAAAACACCAAAATCTTCACTCCGTCAACGTCGGCAAATCCTTCCAAGGCGGCCTTACCGGTGTCCCCCGAAGTGGCAACCAAAATTACCTTGGTTTCGCCGTCGGCGGTTTTTTGCGCCGCTTTGGTCAACAAATAGGGCAAAATTTGCAACGCCAGATCCTTAAAGGCGCAGGTAGGGCCATGCCACAATTCCAAACTGTAGGCGCTGTCGCTGATCTTAACCAGCGGGGCGGGGCGATCGTTGTCAAAACTGCCCACATAAGCCCCCTTGGCGCAGTGGTCGATTTCGTCGGGAGTATAGTCGGTCAAAAAGTACCCCAACACTTTTTTCGCCGCTTCTACATAATCCATAGCGGCAATTTCGGTCAGATCTGCCATGGTCAATTGGGGCATTTGTTGGGGAACAAACAACCCGCCTTCGGCAGAGATCCCTTGTGCTATGGCTTGAGCGGATTCTACACAAATCGAACCGTCTCTCGTGCTTGTATATTTCATGATAAATGTCCTCCTTGTAAAGAACGTTTTATGCTTCAAATGCGTTTTCTATTACGTTGATGGTATGTCCACCGTTTTCGTCCAACAAAACCTCGGCAACGTCAAACCGAAACGGACCTTGGTAGCCGATACGGGCAATATACTGCAAAGCCGTATTCATAAGTCGCCGTTGTTTATGAGCATCTACCGCTTCACGGGGCAACAGTTCCCTTGCTTGGCGGCGAGTTTTCACTTCACAAAACACCAACAATTTTTTCTTTTTCAAAATCAAATCGATTTCGCCCAAGCGGGTACGAAAATTGGCGGTTTCCACGCAGTACTTTCGATCACGGTACCATCGGCTAACCAATACTTCGCCCCACAAACCGTCTTTCTTGCTTTGTGTGATCATTTTAATATGTTTTTCAAAAAGCTGAGCCGATGAATGGGCGACGGCCCCAATCGGACAATGGCTTCTCGGTGGTCTTTGGTACCATACCCTTTGTGCTTGGCAAAGCCGTAACCGGGATACTGTTGTTCCATATCTAACATATAGCGATCACGGGTGACCTTGGCAAGCACGCTGGCCGCCGCAACAGAAGGCGACAATCCGTCGCCGCCGATCACGTACTCGGCAGGCACACCCAATTGCGGGGGGATTTTATTGCCGTCGATCAAGGCAAAATCCGCAGGGGGAGTTAATCCCTGTACCGCACGAGTCATAGCCAAAAAAGTTGCTTGCAAAATATTATAGGTTTCGATTTCTTCTACCGAAGCAAAAGCAATGGAATAAGCTATCGCCTGTTCTTTGATCACGTCAAACAATACTTCCCGCTTTTTTTCGGTCAGTTTTTTGGAATCGTTTAAGCCTTCGATCACCAAGTCGGTGGGTAAGATCACCGCCGCCGCACACACGGGACCTGCCAACGGTCCGCGGCCCGCTTCGTCCACACCGCAAACGGCACAAAAGCCGTTTTGCAAAGCGTTTTGTTCGTAGTCATAGGTCAGCATGTTATTCTCCCCTCGGCATTTCTAAGGTAATACGTCCCCATTTTCCGCCACGGTATTCGTCCAACACCATAACTGCGGCACGTTCGGTATCGATCTCGCCGCCCGAAATCAGCATACCCCGTTTTTTTCCGATCAACTGCAACAGTTCATAACCGTCTACGTCTTGGGGAATGGTAATTTTATACCGTTCTTCCAAACGGGAAGCATAGTGCATTCCCACAATATCCAGCAGACGAACCGCCAGCAATTCCACATCGGTGACCATGTCCTTGATCGCACCGGTAAACGCCAACCGTTCCCCGACGGTAGGATCGTCGAACTTGGGCCAAAGCACCCCTGCTGTGTCCATCAGCTCGATTCCCTTGCCCACCGAAAACCATTGATTTCCGCGGGTAACACCGGGCTTGTCGGCAACCTTGGCCTTACTGCCGCCTGCCATACGATTGATAAACGAAGATTTCCCCACGTTGGGAATCCCAACAACCATGAGCCGCAAGGTTCGACCTACCATGCCTTTGGCTTTGTATTTTTCCAACACGTCACCCAATTGACGTTGTACCAGGTCGGTGAAATTGTTCAGACCTTTGCCTGTTTTACAATCCACCGGCAAAGCCAAAATGTTTTGCGCGGCATAATGACGAATCCACCGTAAGGTGGCTTGTTCGTCGGCAATGTCGGCTTTGTTGAGCAAGATCATACGAGGCTTGTTGCCCAACCAGCTGTCCAATTCAGGATTGCGACTGCTGACAGGGATACGAGCATCTACGATCTCAACCACGCCGTCGATCAAAGGCAAGCTTTCCCCGATCAATCGGCGGGTTTTGGCCATATGGCCCGGAAACCACTGTACTTTTACCGTATCACTCATTATTTAAGCACCGAAATCGATTCAAAGGGATACACCCGCAAAAAGGCTTTTCCCAAAATATATTCTTCCTTAATATCCCCCATAACGCGGCTGTCCAACGACACCGAACGATGATCGCCTAACACAAACACACAATTTTCCGCAACCACATGGGGATTGTTTTGCATACCGCTACCCATGGACAACGAGCCTTTTACATAGGGTTCCTTTAACGCAACACCGTCCACGTAAACCGTGTTGCTTTCAAAATCCAAATAAACCTCTTGGCCTTCGGTTGCGATCACTCGCTTGATAATGGGGTCGTCTTTTTCCTGCATATAATCCCGCGAGATCACCACAATATCCCCTTGCTCGGGGGTATAAAAGGCACTGCGAATCAGAACCCGCTCATTTTCAAATACGGTGTTTTCCATAGAAGAGCCGGAAATACCAACCATACGAAATACAAAGGTAAACAAAAGCACCACGACCAGCACCGAAACCACAAACATTTCCAGCCATTCCAAGGTTTCTTTCCGTGCTTTATTGAACTCAACTGCACCGTTGAGAGCTGAGGATTGTTTTTTCATACCGCAATCGGCCTTTCTGTAGTAATAAAAGGAAAACGAGGCACACTCTGGGTGTGCCCCGTTTCAGGGACTTGAGGCAAAAACCCGCTGATTGTGTTAGCGAATTTGCTCTTTAACCTTGGCAGCCTTACCTACACGGTCACGCAGATAGTACAACTTGCTGCGACGAACACGACCGTGACGAGTGGTCTCCAACTTCACCACGTTGGGAGAATGTACGGGGAACACACGTTCTACCCCTACGCCGTAAGATACACGACGTACGGTAAAGGTTTCGGCGATACCGCTACCATTGCGAGCAATGATAGTACCCTCAAAAACCTGAATTCTTTCCCGATCGCCTTCTTTGATCTTTACGTGAACCTTTACGGTGTCACCAATAACGATTTCGGGAGCGTTTTCCTTGAGTTGACCTGCCGTCAACTGTTTCAAAGCATCCATTTTAAAATCCTCCTGTTGTTTTTGACGTTCATACTTCCATTCGAACGAAGCATTGGACCGCCCTTTTAATGATAATCATTAATCTCGCCGCAGGATACGGCGGAAATTCGAATGCCAAAATATAATACCACAATCTATTTCAGAATGCAAGTGTTTTTTTGTTTTTTTATAAAGTATTAATTTTGCCTACGATATACTGTAAAATCATAAGGGCAGAGTTGGCATTGATCTTGCCCGATTGGCGAATATCTGCCGCCAATTGAGCCGCTTGGGTCAATTCAATTTTTCCTACCACATACCGCAAAACGTCCAGCGCGTCCTTGGCTCCCACCTTGCCGTCCAAATCCACGTCACCGGGCAAGTAGGCGTACAAAACAAACTCTTGTCCTTCATAGATACCGTGTAATCGATCCCCCGGCAACAAAACGGTAGCATCGGTCACGGTTTCCGTTTTTTCCTCTACGGTCAGTTGCTGTACAAAAGACAACTGTTGTTGCAATTCTCCCACCGTTTGATTCGGGACAAGGATCCACCCTTTGCTCACAAAATCAGGTGCTACCGTCACCTCTCGCCAAGTGGAAATTGCCGTACCGCCCATTTGTACGATTACACGGTCAGGCAAATCCATGAACGGAATTTGTAAGGTGTGTACACCGTTGGAGGGGGCAGTGGTCTGCACCGCTTGCAACAAGTCCCCTGCCTCCCCTTTTGGGTTGATCGTATAAACCAAGCAGGTGATTTCTTGAGATGGTACACTTTGTTGCAACGCGTAAGTAACCGATAGATTGTCTTCCTGCAAACGGGCAGAAAAAATCATAAGGGTAGGCTCGGGTTGTGCTCTTGTCCCTATGGGTACGGCAAGAAGCACCGCCACCGTCAACACCATACATATCAGTCGCTTTTTCATTTTACCACTCCTTCGGCTCATTTCCGGGGAACAACCGCTCATATTGAGACGGCGAAAACCCCATATGCTCCCGAAACACCCGAGAAAAATAACTCACATCGGAAAAGCCTGATTTTTCAGCAATTTCGGTGATCGAACAATGATGAATGCTGTTTCCTTCGATCAACAATTTGGCTTTACCGATTCGCAATCGATTCAAATACTGTATGGGGGTACATCCATGCACCCGTTTAAACAACCGACGCAAATAGTCGCTGTTGTTTCCTTGATTTTTTAAAATTCGGTCAATGGACAGATCGGTTTGGGTAAAGTACAAACTGAGTTGCTTGGTGATTTCGGTAATACGCGGATCATACGTGGACTGAATATACTGGGTCTCCAAAAACGAAACCAACACGTCAAAGATCTTGTCCAAAAACTCCTGTAAAAAAATGTTGCGTTGTTGAAACGTGTTGTGTGCCACTTCAAACAAATACCTGGCACAACGGGTGGCATCGTCATTTAGGAAAAGAATTTTGGCCCCTTCTTGCTGCCCCACACCAAACCGAGTGGTATAGATAACAATATCTTCCATACCGTCTGAGGAAAAAGAACGTTGCAGTGTGTTGGGCGGTGTGCACACGATCGAACCGGGCTCTAACGTGATCTTTTGATCACCGATCTCCTTGTACCCATGACCGTGTAGGGTCAAGGAAAGAATATAGCAATTATTAATGACCGGTACGCCATCAAAATAAGGTTCTTTGCTTTTGGAAACGTCGATAATCACCTGTCTTTTCACCTCGCATATCGGTATTTTACCAAAAAACAGTCAAATTTGCAAGATATAAGTCGAAAAAATCCAAATACAAAAAGATTGTCGTATCAAACTATTTGTGTTATAATGACCAACGAGGTGTATAATATGGAAAAACAGTCTTGTTTATTTGGGAAAAAAGCATTATTTTCGGGAGATTCCATCAGCTACGGTTCGTCAGACAGCGCAGGCAGTCGTTCATGGGCCTACCGTATCAGTCGGGATCGCGGGCTTGATTTTTGTAACGTCTCTCGCAGCGGATGGTCGGTTTCCACCATTCGTACCGGCCGTATGATCGACCAATTGATAAACGCGCCGGACGGTCCCTACGATTACGTTATTTTACACGGCGGGGTCAACGACGCTTGGGGAGACGGTGCGGTGTATGCACCCGTGGGAGTCATCACCGATTCCTTTGATCGTAAGGATTACGACCTGACCACCTATGCCGGCGCATTGGAAGAATTGTTTCACTATACTTATACCCATTTCCCCGAAGCCAAGGTGGGATATATCATCAACTTTGCCACGCCTTTGGCCACCGGGATCGGTCACGTAGACGACATGGAAGCGTATTATGCCGAAGGCATTAAAATTTGCGAAAAGTGGGGCGTGCCATATTTGGATCTGTACCATAATGAGTACGTCAACAAAACCTTGATGGAAGTGGACAAGCAACCCTTCTGCTATATGGCCGACGCGGTGCATCCCAATGCGGCAGGATACGAACGTCTTTCTCCTGTTATTGGGGACTGGATGGAAAACCTGACCGACAATCAAAAGCCGGAAAATTTGACCGATACCCGCTCCTTTGTCACGATATGCCAGTGTAACGACCTTACTCTGTGGCAAGGAACCGACAACACCCAACTGACCGCTTGCCAAACGCCCGACGGAGCGCCTGCGGTGCAACTGTACGGCAAAGATCAAAACAAGAACCATATCTGCGGCTGGGAATGGCTGGGGGCACGGGCAGAATGTACACCAACCGAAGCGGTAGACCTGTCTGAATGTGCATTGTTGCGGTTGCGTTTTTATATTAGCCAAGACTTTTTTGGTCAAGCAGGCCAAATGTCGGTGGAATTTTGGGAAGATGAGGACAATTTCTTCCGTATGTATTTCGGCTTTGACGGCTTCCCAAAAGGTTGGCATGAAATGACCTTCAATTTAAAAGATTCTCGATTTTATTGCGGAAACCCCGATCTGTCCAAAATCTCTCGTGTACGGATCACATGGTATAATCATAACAATTGTAAGGAAGATTTTATCTTGGCGGTTGCGGACATTCACGGACAACGGTAAAAAATAAATATTTCATTGAAAAAGGGCTATCCGCAATGGATAGCCTTTTTTTCTTCATCGGATATCTTCAAAATAGGAAACCATTTTTAGTTGATGGGAACTGTCGGGGAACAAATGACCGTGCAATTCACAAAAATAACTGTCGGTCATGCTGGCAAGGTAATCCACCACAATGCGATGAGGGTCTTGTTGCCAATAATCAAACACCCCGTCATACAACACCGTATGTTGCTTTAAATGCAACAGGTGATGCCGATAAATAGGAGAGGATTCCTTTTGTTCCCTAAGATCGGTCAACAACCGTTCGTACAATTCCCGAAACATTGGTGCCACCGTTTGGTCATAAATCCTGTCGATGGCTTTGTTATAATAAATATAGGTTCCGTTTTCCTTTTTGCCTTGTTTCAAATCATGGTAGACCCCCTCACTCAATCGCAAGTGGTCTTTGCCATAGCTGTTCACCACCAGATCTACCATGATATTGTTGATAATGGCGGCGTTGTGGGTACCGATCTCCCGAGCGGAAAAGCAGTCCATATTTTCAATAATATGGGCATTGAGTGCATCTTGTCGATCCTTGCCCAAATAGGCGATCATATCGCTCACCCGCACCACGCAAGCCTCTAAGGTAGCAGGAACCAGTTGCTTGGACGCCCCCTCCCCTTGCTCACTGCAGGCTTGTATACGGCGATCCAACAACGAAAAATCCATATGATCCGTGGGGCGATATTCCTGCAATTCAAACTCACCGTTGTGGCACAAAATGCCGTCTAACGTTTGCAGGCTGACGTTACGGCGATACAGCACGTCCAACACCCGCACGCTGTGCACGTTATGCATAAAATGATGACCGGTATTCTCGTACAGCAAGCGGTCTAAAATACGTTCTCCCGCATGGCCAAAGGGAGTGTGTCCCAAGTCGTGTCCCAAGGCAATGGCTTCGATCAAGTCTTGATTTAATCCCAACAAACGACCGATGTTGCGGGCAATGCGGGACACCAACTGCACGTGCAAGCCCCGACGGGACAGATCGTCGTTTTGGTAAAACGAAAACACTTGGGTCTTGTCGTTGTAACGATTGTAAACAGGTAAATGCAAAATTTTTTCGCAATCTCGCACAAAAGAGGGCCGTAAAACGCTGTTTTTGTCCCGTTGCGGATTACGACGCACCACATTCTCGTCGGAAAAAGCCATTTTTCCAAACGTGCCGTTTTGCTTGTCTTGTGTCATTTGGTCCAGCAGTTCTTGCGGTAGCTTGTCATATTTGGTCTGCATACGGAATCCCTCCTTACGGTATTATTGCGGGCGATTATTTATTGCTGATCTTCTGCAACAGTTTAATAATTTCGGCAAATCCCAAAATAAAAACACCGCCGACAAACGACAGCAACCAATACAAAAATGCCACGTCGAAGGCAAAATCCGAGTGGCTTCCTGTTTCGTTTCCCAGCACAAGACCAACAATGAATCCTGCAATAAATACAAATACCGCAATTACGGTCAGGGCGGTTGCTACGCCATTGGATGTTTCCTTTTTCTCAACGTTGGCAGAGCGGTATATAGCCAACATTTGTTCATATTCGCTATCGGTGACCTCGATGGGTATTGTTTTGAAAAATTTGTAACTTTGGGTTTGCTCATCCCATTCCGATTGAGAGAATTCATCGGTATAATAATGCTCGTTTGCCCATACTTTTTGGCAAAGTCCTTGAGAAAGCAAAAACTCATCTTTTTGCTGACGATATACCTCTTGTTTTTTTGCCGCAAGTTTTTCCAAATATTCTTGTACCATGGGATTCATAAATACAACTCCTTTGATCAATAACAATTATCGGTTTTGGAATCAATTATACAATGATCCCGCCGCCGAGCAATTCATTTTCTTGGTAAAATACTGCCGATTGTCCCGGGGTAGCGGCTCGTTGCGGTTGGTCAAATACCACCTGTATCCCTTGTTCGCAAGGAATGATCATGGCAGCGGCAGGCCGTGCGGTGTACCGAATCTTGACTTGTGCCGTCATTGGCTCACACAAGGATCTCCCCGACAAAAAGGTAACCTCTCGGCAGGTAAGGTGATCACAAAACAAATCTTCATTTTCTCCCAATACCACGCGATGGGTTTGGGAATCAATAGACAACACGTATTTGGGAGAGCCAAACGCACCCAGCCCTTTTCGTTGCCCTACGGTATAGTGCAAGATCCCCTTGTGCCGACCCATAACTTCCCCTTGTAAGTTAACAAAATCTCCCACAGGAGATGTAACTCCCATGCGTTGCAAAAAACCGGCATAGTCTTTGTCCGGAACAAAGCAGATTTCTTGGCTGTCGGGGGTGTTACTCACCGACACGCCTGCTTTGGCGGCATAAACACGCACCTGCTCTTTGTCAAGACCATATAGCGGCAACAGCAAACGGGACAACACCGTTTGATTCATTTGATAAAGCACGTAAGATTGATCTTTGGCGGAATCCGCCATATATAAATGATGAATGCCCGCCTCATCGGTCACGATTTTGGCATAATGTCCCGTGGCGATCCCATCAAAACCCATTTCCATGGCTCGGTCAAAAAAGGCACCGAATTTTAACGCCTTGTTGCAAAACACGCAAGGATTGGGTGTCAAGCCTTGTTGATAGGCTTGCATAAACGGTTCCACCACGTGGGCACGGAATTCTTGGGAAAAGTCAAACACGTAGTGCTCGATTCCCAATTCCTTTGCCACTTGTCTTGCGGCGGGTACGGGATCGTGGGAATCCCCTTCGAAATAATCTCCCGCTTGCCATAACTGCATGGTGGCACCGACCACCTCATAGCCTTGTTCCTGCAACATGGCGGCAACTGCCGAAGAATCCACACCGCCGCTCATAGCAACCAATATTTTTTTCATACTGCACCTACCGAGCCAAATTTTTGGGGTTGCCTTGTAAAAAGGCTTGCAAATTGTCTGCCGCCCAATCGATCAAGCGTCCTCTGGTTTCTTGTGCCGCCCAAGCAAGATGGGGGGTGATCACGGTGTTTTTGGCACGAAGCAAGGGGCTACCGTCTACGGGCGGTTCTTGGCACAGTACGTCTAACGCCGCACCTGCCAATTTTTCTTGATCCAGCGCCTGCGCCAAGTCGTCTTCGGATACCACATCACCGCGGGTGGTGTTGATCAAAAATGCGGTAGGCTTCATGAGTGCCAAGGTTTCGCGGTTGATCAACCGATAGGTTTCATCGTTTAGCGGACAATGCAACGACAACACGTCGCTTTGGCGGAATAATTCTTCTTTGGTAACATATGTATAAGGGACATCCTTTGGCGTTCGGCTATGATAAATCACCCGCATACCCATAGCGTGGGCGATCTTTGCCACCGCCGAGCCAATACTGCCCAGTCCGAATATCCCAAAGGTTTTGCCGTACAATTCGGTCAAGGGTGCATTCCAAAAACAAAAACGTCGGCAATTTTCCCAATCTCCTGCCCGTACTGCCGTGGCATGAGTACCCACGTGGTTACACAGCTCCAACAACAGCGCAAAGGTGTGTTGCGCCACCGCATTGGTGGAATACGCAGGCACGTATGACACGGGAATGCCCAACGACTCGGCGGCTTTGATGTCCACCACGTTGTACCCTGTGGACAACAATCCTATATATTTGACCCAATGAAGCTGTTCCAGCGTTTCTTTGGGAAGCAAGGTCTTGTTGCTAATGACGATTTCCGCCCCTTGACACCGTGACACCACTTCATGGGGCAAAGTGGATTCATATGCCGTAACCTCGCCAAACTGCTCAAAGGGCGCCCAAGAAAGGTCACCCGGGTTACAGGTATAACCGTCTAAAATAACGATTTTCATTTTACTACCGCCTATCCGGAAAAAATATAAAATTTTCAGTTGCAAGCAGGCAACCGATATGGTACACTAATGGAGTACGATTTTTATGGAAAGGAGAAACAACCATGGCAGAATCCCTTACCGCCTATTTTCGAGAATTGGGGTTGGCACCCGAATTGGTTATTTTTGTTGTTTCTCTGCTTCCGATCGTCGAGTTGCGGGGCGGATTGATCGCCGCCGCTATTTTGGGAGTGGAATGGTACATCGCCTTGCCCATTTGCATTGTTGGCAATATGTTACCCATTCCCTTTATCTTATTGTTTATTCGTAAAGTATTCGGTTGGTTGAAAAAGATCAAATGGTTACAAGGCACCATAGAAAAGCTGGAAACCAAAACCCGAAAAAAAGGGGAAAAGATTCAAAAAAAGCGGTTGCTGGGTCTTATGCTGTTTGTAGGCATTCCCCTGCCCGGTACCGGCGCATGGACCGGTGCGCTGGCCGCTGATTTGTTGGATCTGCGTATCAAGCATTCATTGCCCGCCATTGCTTTGGGTGTGGTTTTGTCAGGTGTGATCATGTTGGCTGTCAGCTATTTTATTCCCGAATTATTCGGATTTTAATTGTTGCAATCGTTGGCGCAAAGCAATAAAATCCTCTAATGCCGCAGGGCGGTTTTCAGGATTACGCAACAAAGCAGAAGGATGAAAGGTACCCATCATAAGGGTGCCTTTTTTGTTGACAAATTGACCGTGTTGACGGGTAACCCGAAAATCGGGATCCATGAGCTTTTGCGCCGCAATACGCCCCAAGCACACAATAATTTTGGGACGCATGATCCGCACCTGCTGACGCAGCCAACCAAGGCAAGCCTCTTGCTCTTCCGGCTTGGGATCACGGTTATAGGGCGGACGGCATTTTACAATATTTGCAATATAGCAATCGGTACGATCCATATCGATCACTTTTAAATACGCGTCTAACAATTTGCCCGCAGGCCCAACAAAGGGCTCTCCTTTCAGATCTTCTTGTTCACCGGGACCTTCGCCCACAAACAAAACGGGAGCGTTGGGGTTGCCTACCCCAAACACCACTTGGGTGCGGGTAGCGGCCAAAGAACAGTTTTGGCAGGTAAGACATTTTTTTTGGCATTGCGCCATGTCGTATTCTTTCATTACCGTACCCTCCCCTCTTTTTTTACAGTATAGCATACCAAGCAAAAAAACTCAATCGGTTTATCTGCAAAAATTGTGTTTTCCCCCTTGCAAAATGCAACGATATCTGTTACTATATCGGGGAGAACATAAGTTAATTATTTTAAGGAGTGTATATACTATGTCTAAACCCGTATTGATCGAAACCTCTGCCCGTCACATCCACGTAAGCCAAGCCGATTTGGAAACCTTGTTTGGTGCCGGTTATCAACTGACCCCCAAAAAGGATCTTTCCCAACCCGGTCAATATGCTTGTGAAGAACGCGTTACCGTGGTAGGCCCCAAAAAGGAATTGGCAGGCGTTTCCATTCTTGGTCCTGTTCGTCCCGAAACCCAAGTTGAAATTTCTTTGTCCGACGCTCGCGCCATTGGCGTAAAAGCTTTGATTCGTGAATCCGGTGACACCGAAGGCACCATGGGTTGCAAATTGGTTGGCCCTGCCGGTGAAGTGGAGATCGACCACGGCGTCATTTGTGCCAAACGTCACATCCACATGACCACCACCGATGCTGAAAAATACGGTTTGGAAAACAAACAGAACGTAAGCGTAAAAGCAAGCGGTACCGATCGTGAAACCATTTTCGGCGACGTTGTGGTTCGTGTAAGCGATTCCTTCAGCTTGGCTATGCATATCGACACCGACGAATGCAATGCCGCTGCTATCACCCCCGGCTTCGTTGGCGAAATCCTCGACTAATTTTATTCCCGTAAACCTTATTCCCTGCCCTGTTTGTAAAACAAGGCAGGGATTTTTTTGTTCATTTTTAAAAATTTTAATTTTTTTTGAAAAAAGGGTTGACAAATTAAGAATATCATGTATAATTACGATAGTAGTAATGATTACTGTTAGCAAAAAGGAGATGATCTCATGCAACCTCAACGATACTCTCGTCAACGAGAAGCAATCTTACTCAACTTAAAAGGTCGGTGTGATCATCCTTGCGCCGACATGGTATACGAAAGTTTGCGCACGCAAATGCCTAACATCAGCTTGGGTACGGTATACCGCAATTTAAACAATCTTGCCACCGAGGGGTCGATCATACGGTTCACCGTAGGCGGCAAAGAGCGATTTGACGGCAACACCACCCCACACATTCATTTTGTGTGTGATAAATGTGGTGAGATCCAAGACGTATTTCACAATTCGGTTCATAATTTCTTAGATCAAATGACTCGCATTTTGGGGTGCACCGTCAATGGCGCGCATATGGTTATTAACGGCGATTGCGAAAGCTGCCGTGTATAAAATGATTGTATTTAATTTACGGAGGTAATGTAAAATGAAAAAGTTTGTATGTTCTGTTTGCGGTTATGTTCACACCGGGGATTCCGCTCCCGATTTTTGCCCTCAATGCAAAGTGCCCGCCGAAAAGTTCAAAGAACAAGCCGGTGAAATGTCTTGGGCTGCCGAACACGAAGTAGGCATTGCCAAAGGCGTAGACGAAAGAATCATTGAAGGTCTGCGTGCCAACTTTGAAGGAGAATGCTGTGAAGTTGGTATGTACCTTGCCATGGCACGTGTTGCTCATCGCGAAGGATATCCCGAAATCGGTCTTTACTGGGAAAAAGCCGCATATGAAGAAGCGGAACACGCCGCTAAGTTTGCCGAACTGTTGGGCGAAGTGGTAACCCCCTCTACCAAAAAGAATTTGGAACTGCGTGTAGATGCTGAAAACGGTGCAACTGCAGGTAAGTTCGAGCTTGCAAAGCGTGCAAAGGAACTGAATCTGGATGCCATTCACGAT
>JAZRFL010000116.1:0-23017 GCA_045661365.1 Acutalibacteraceae bacterium
TACCGTAACAAGCAAATCTTGTCAATGGGTTTGCCCTAAACGGTGTGTTTTTGGACCTGAATAGCAGTATTTTGGCATTATGTAAACCAAAAAAGCCCGACCGCCGCCGGTGGCGGATAATAGAATAAAGGGGTCCCCGAAAAGCAACGCTTTTTGGGGAAAAGGAGGAACAGCGAAGCACGCAAGTTTTCACCGCAGGTGGAAACGCTGCCGCGGAGCCTTGTTCCGACGTAGTGGCAATCCGTAATCCCCACAGGCAATCCGCACTCCTTTACACAAGGAGGGCAGGGTTGGTTGCCTTTTTAGGCTTGGTTTTTAAATCTAAGGTTACCGATTTACCCGCCTCCCTTGTGTAAAGGGAGGTGGATTTTTGCTTTAGCAAAAAGACGGAGGGATTGTGGAGCCAACCGCCCTTGCGGGGGAGTTACGGATTCTTCGCTTTCGCTCAGAATGACAAGGGTGGGTAGTAGGATTTCGTAATGCCGTAAGGGTGTTTAAGTAAAAAACTACGCTTTCTTTTATTGTAATTCCATTTCCCGCTTGTGTCATTGCGAGACGGCAGAATAAAACGGTGTCCCCGAAAAGCAACGCTTTTTGGGGAAAAGGAGGAACAGCGAAGCACGCAAGTTTTCACCGCAGGTGGAAACGCTGTCGCGGAGCCTTGTTCCGACGGGGGCATCGTCCCCTACATGGTGGAAGCAAAAGGAGCGAAAGGGTGGCACTTTGCAAGAAAGAATCGGTTTTAAAAGCATCTTTTCCCTTTATCCTGCATGAAAAAATCCTGCAATACGTGTGTATTACAGGATTTTTTATCATTATTTAAAAGAACAGCTATATTTTAAAACTGCTTTGCACCTGAAAATGCTTGTGATTTGAAGGAGAAACAAGGCAAAAACCGCAGGAGTCTTTTATGGTGTCGAGGATTTTTTATGACGTTCCCGCCAAAGCCCCGCTCGGTAAGGCGGTTATTTGGTTTGTGTTACAAAGTTTTCTACCGCTTGACGGTAGCCGTCGGGGTCTTGTAAATAACTCATGCCGTGGGGGGCGTTTGGGATTACCACCAGCGTTTTGGGAGAAACGCACGCCTCGTAAATTTCTTGGCTCATGGGGCAGGGGACAAAATCGTCGGCTTCCCCATGAATGAGTAAGATCGGAATGTTGGCCGACTTGACCGCATTGACGGCAGAAATATGGGTGCGAAAAACAAATTTACCATATAGCAGAGCCCCCAAACGCGCAAACGGAAAGGCCAAGCGGGCAGGGATATGCACGTCGTTGCTCACTTTGCAAATAATTGCTTTTGGGGAAGAATAGGGGCAATCGGCAATGATTCCTTTGACCTGCGGCGGCAATGCCAATTCGGTTGCCATCAACACGGTGGCCGCACCCATAGAAACCCCTGCCAAATAAATCGGACAGACTTCGCCAAATCGTTTGACGGCATAGTTGACCCAAGCCAAGCAATCTTGTCGTTCTAAAATGCCAAAGGTGATGGTTCGTCCTTGGCTTTTGGCATGGGCACGTTGGTCGATCACCAATACGTTGAACCCCAATTCCCGTGCCAGCTTGTGACCGCCGCAAAAATCCCGCATGGGATGCCCCTTGTATCCGTGAAACTGAATTTGCAACGGGGCGCCGTCTTGCAGATGATAATACCGCCCATGTAGTCGCAGACCGTCTGTCGATGTTATGGTGACCGATTCAAAGGGAATTGCTTTCATTTCGGCCATTAAATCTACGGTTGCTCGGTAATAAGGGGCATAAGGGCCGGTGTTAAAGGCTTGGCAGAGGTCTCGCTGACTTTTTTTGTGGTGAAATGCCATGTGGTATGCCCATAGTGCAAGCAAGGCGATTATTACCGACAAACCGATCATGCCGCATAAAAGATAGATCCCAATCATAGAGTACACTCCTTGGCAGAAATTTTATATTGGCGCAATTGTTGTTTTAATTCGGGGGAGATTCGATAACTTTCCAGTGCTTTTTGAATCGCTTTGTTATGGTCTGCGGGGGACAGCCGTCGCTGGGAAAAGTAGGGAAATACCGCTTTGGGTTGCTTGGCAAGCGCGGTGGCAAAATACCACGCTACCATCATGTGCAGGTAGTATTCCTTGGTGGGCACGCGGGACACCCATAGCAAGTATTTTGGGTCAAAGGCTTCTCCTAAAAAATGCCGTTGCAGCATGCCAATGGCATACCGTACGGTATACGGGTTGGGAGAAGTCAACCAGCATTTGATTTGCTGTTCCAAATCGGGCAAACGGGTGGCAAGTACCTTGGGGGCGACACAGTCGCAGGTTGCCCAGTTGTTGACGTAAGGTAACCAAGCGTTGAGGTGAGTGATTGCACGGTCAAAATCGGTTTCATATTCGATCAAAAAACCATGTAGGTTCATTTCTTCATAATAGGTGTGAGGAAACGCTTGCATAAACTGCCGCGCGGTTTCTGTTCCCTTTAACCGCTTTGCCAAACGGCGTAGTTCGGGGGTGCGCACCCCCAATACGGTGGCGGGGTCTACCGTGGGCATCAATTTGGTTTGAAATGCACGATAATTCGGATCAGATAACGCTTGCAATTGTATGGTTAGGTTGTCCATATTTTTCACCTCATATTTATTGTAAATCAAAAAAAGTGAAAATACAAGAAAAAACAGTTGTGAAAAGGAGTGGGAGAGTTTGACTTGTGTTTTGAATTATGGTATATTATAAATAACAGGAAGCATAGGAGTGAGTTTTTTGAAGAAATGCATTGTAATTTGTTTGAGTGTTTTGCTTGTTTTTTCCCTTTACGGTTTGCCGATTACGGCCGACGGTGCCGAGGCTACCGCCACCGAAGCAGGGTATGAAAATATTTTATTTTCCAACGAATACCGAGGCTTCTGCATTGACGAAGGATTGGCGGGTGCCGAAATCAGCGACAAATTTACGGTGCGCCCCGCCTGCGAGGTTTTGAATAACAACAGTGGTGCCAACGTTTCTAACCAATTGAAGGTCATGATGACCAAAGGTTTTGACTTTTTCTTTGAAAAAGACGAAAACGGAATTTACGGAATTACTCCATACGGGTTACAATTGGCACAGCGGGTGGCTTGGCATTATACCGACGATTATGTTAGTGCCAATTACAAAACCGACATCGAGCGGGTGGTTCAACAGGTGGACGAATGGGTAGCGATGGGGATTACGGTTGCCGATGATGGGTATGTTTTTCAGGTTGACGAAACCACCAATATGCAAGTGGATTTCGTTTTGCTCAACACCCAAAAGCAAGATCAACAATGCTTTTTTGCCTATCGTTTGACACAAACCCCCATTGTACCGGCAGAGCCTGTTTTGCCGCCTACACCCGAACCGGAAACACCGACCGAGATCCAAACTCCCACCGAGCCCAATTTGCCCCAAGAGCAAACACCTACCCACATTATACCCGAGCCCGTGCCTGCTCCCGGACAAGGGGAACCTCAACGCCCCGACCCTTCGGGCGGGATTCCCTCGGTGACACCGCCCGATCAAGCATTGCCTCAAACAGGGGACAACGGTAACGTAGCCGTAGCCGTTTTTCTGTGGTGTCTTGCGGTTGTTGGGTTGACTCTTTTGGTTAAACAAAGAAATTGTTAAACAGAAAAAATCACGGATGAGATAAGCCACATCCGTGATTTTTTTGTTGCAACAAAAGAGAGTACAAAGGGTACCCTCTGTACTCTCTTACAGATCCATGAATGATTTGAGTAGGTCGTTGCCTAACTGCGGCTATTTTTCCACCGGGAAGCGGTCGATTTTGCCAACCACCTTTCTCAAAATATGCAACGCATCGGAAGAAGAAATACGTCCGTCACCGTCCACGTCGGCAAGGTTGGTTTGCTCGTCGGTCAGGGTAATGTTGCCAACTACGGCTTTCAGTACCTCCAAAGCATCGGCGGCGGTGACGCTTCCATTACCATCTACGTTGCCGTAAGGTACGGTAAGCTCTTGCCCAAAAGCATTGATTGCTTGTTTGGCGGCTTCCAATTTGTCTAAATTGGTAATCAAAGCTTTGGCTTCTTGGGTGTAACGGGCAACCAAATCGGCAATTCCTTGTTCGATAATGGCAATATCCGCTTCTTTTTGTAAATAGTTTTGCTTGGTGATTTTGCCAATGGCATCAATGTCGGCAATCAGGTCGGCAACCAACAGGTCGCGGGATTGGAAGGAAAGACGAGTGAATTCTTCTCTTGCCTTCACCAAATCGGCGGCATTGGACACTTCTTCTAAAATGGTGTTGCCGTATTTTGCCATCAGAGCATCGGACAATTCTTCGGCATAAACCAAAGCCGATTCCTTATCACGGAAGTTGTCTAAGGTCAGCAACCCAATGGCATCAATGGCTTCCACCACAGCGGCAACCTCTTTGACCTTTTGGGATTGGTCGGCGGCATTGTAAAAACGAATGTGGTCGATTTTTACGGTCATATTCGCAACGCTCTTGTTCAGATTCCACCATGTGTACCGCAGTTTGTTGATGTTGGACCAATCGTAATCCACCACT
Organism: Acutalibacteraceae bacterium; assembly: GCA_045661365.1. Classification (GTDB taxonomy): domain Bacteria; phylum Bacillota; class Clostridia; order Oscillospirales; family Acutalibacteraceae; genus UMGS1484. The sequence goes on from JAZRFL010000116.1 coordinate 4,525, forward strand.
TTAAAGCCGGCAAGATTGGTGGCAAAAGTGGCAGTGTGCCATCCTGCTTTTTTGCCGTCTAAGGTGATAAGGGTGTTATAGCCATCCTCACCGGTGGTGGCAAAATTCAGTTGCAGTTGACCGGTTTTGCCGGTCATATCCTCGCTTAAATAATACTCAAAAGCTAAGGTATCATAGCCCGACAAATCGGCGGCTTGAGGAAATGTTAAAAGCGCCATAGAGCCAATGTAATGGGTTTCGCTGATTTTGTTACCGGTGGGATTTAAAGCGTCCAGCACCACCGAGGCAGTTCCTTGTATTTTGTCTTCTTTGTCCAAGGCAACGTTGGTGGAAAAAGCACCGCTCCAACCGTAAACCTTGTCGCACTCGTTTACGTATAATACTCCGTTTTTTACGTAAGGCATTTTTACGGCTTGGTCATCCAACGAGGGCATTTGGCTTTCAAAGGAAGAAATGTTTGCATAAGGAATGGTGGTGAACCAATCGGCAATGTATGGGGAGATAATATCGTACCCGGCTTTGTTGGGGTGACCGGAGTCTGCCATGTTGGTCAAGGTGTGGGCTTGCAAGGCGTTGGTTACGGCATCATCAGCATACATGTCATAGCAAGAAACCTTCCACTTGGCGCAAATTTGCAAGGCAAGTTCTCGGTAAACTCTCATATCCGAGGGGGCGGCAGGCATTTTAAAGTTGATGATATATCCCAAACGAGCGTTGGGGAAATATTGGTAAGCGTAATAAAATAGGTGTTCCAATGCGCCGCCAAAGGTGGAACGGTCAAAATCTTCGGGATTATAAGAGTTGGTCATAACACCTTGGGGGGCGTTATCCCAAGAATCGTTAATACCGCCGTGCATGATTACGTAATCATATTGCTTGTTTTTGTTCTTTTCCAGTTGTTGCACAATTTGTGCGCCGCGAATGGTAGAAACCGACCAACCGCTGCAAGATTGGTTATCAGCAATGATTCCCAAACTGTCGGCAAGACGACCTGCCCAAGCACGACCTTGGGGGATGTCACCGTGACCGTAAGAAATGGAGTCCCCTACAAAAATTGCCCGTTTGTTGGTAAAAGGCTTAGCTTGGTAGGTGGCACGGTCTACCATGCGGGACATCCATTCCCCAATGTAAGGGGCTAAATTGTCATACCCGTTGGCGTTGGGGTGTAAGGGGTCTTGCAGGCATTCGTAGGTAGTTACTTTCATTAAAGTGTTAGAAACATAGCGGTCATGGAACAGGTCTAAACATTGAATGCCCCATTTTTCGCAAATTTGCACCGCAAGGGTGTAGTAAGCGTCCATATCGCCTGTGGCACCTAAATTTTGGCTGGCGCCCAAGGGGGTGGCGAAGGTGGTCATAAAACCTAACTTTGCATTGGGGAAGTATTGGGTAGCATAGTAGAACAGTTCTTCTAATCCCCCTGCAAAAGTGGTAGTGTCAAAGTCTTTTAAGTTAAAGGAGTTGGTCATTTGACCGACGGGAGCGGCGGTGGTGGTGGCAAGGTCACCCCAACCGTCGTTGGTACCCCCTTGCATAATCACATAGTCATAGGAGTTATTTTTGTTGTTGTGCAATTGGGTAACAATGCGACCTTCACGCTCGGTAGAAATGGTGGTACCACCCACCCCTGCGTTGGTAACGTCTGCCATTGAAAATTGGGTTTTAATGCGACCTGCCCAGCCTTGACGGGGTTCGCTGTCCCATTGACCGAAGCAAATGGAGTCGCCGATAAACAAGGCGGTTTTATCTTTTAAAGGACTGTCGGTAATCACAGGTGTATCATTCCCTCCGTCATCGGGATTTTGCAGGTGAAAGAATTGGTTGTATTCTTCTGCGGTAAAGGGGTCGTTTTTGGTGACTAAATATTGGTTCATATAACGGGCGTCTGCTACAAAACGAAGGTAAGCGCCGCTTGCGGGCACGGTGTATTGCATAATGGAGGTGTTGTTGCCTAAATCGGCAATTTTGGAAACGCCGTTGTGGATGGTGCCTTCGGCGATGGGAGCTTTGGCGGAATTGTATACCACAATATGCCAACCTTGGTCGGATACCGCCGCACCAAAGGTGAGCACATCCCCTGCGGAAACCGCAATATAGTCACTGGTTTTAAAAGCACCGTCAGAACTGCTGCCGGTGGTATTCACCCAACCGTTGGTTGCTTTGGAAAGATCAAACAAATTGGTGCGACCGGAAGGGGTGGGTTCGGTAGTACCGCCGGAAGAAGAACCGAAGAATTCGTGATATTGGGCAACCGTAAAGGGTTGATTTTTGGTAACCAAATATTTGGTTAAATAACGGGCATCGGCAACCATGCGAATGTATGCGCCACCGCTGGGAATGGTGTATTGCATAATAGAGGTATTGTTGCCTAAATCGGCCGTTTTGGTTATACCGTTGTGAATGGTGCCTTCGTTCAAGGGGGAACGAGAAGCGTTGTATACCACCAAGTGCCACCCTTGGTCGGATACGGCGGCGCCAAAGGTGATCACGTCCCCTGCTGTTACAGGAATATAGTGAGAGGTTTGAAAGGCACCGTCGGGACTGCTGGTGGTGGAATTCACCCAACCCGTAGTGAGTTGGTTTTTGTCGAACAGATTGACTAAGGTCGTGTCGGCAACGGCGGGAATCAGCAAAGTGCTGAGTAGCATTGCCAAAACGGTACCTATGCCAATGATGGAGCGGAACAATTTTTTCATAAAGATTCCTCCAGTGTGAATTTGGACAAAACTACCTTTTTCTTGAAAAAGAAATGATTTTATGATATGATTATATCAGTATTTTCAAGGTTTTTCAATGCACAAAACAAGCAAGTAGTTGGACATTTTAAACATATAGGGTGTGAGCAAATGATTCAAAAAATCACCAAAACCATTGTGGTGGGGTATAACCGGTTTCATCCTCAAACTGCTACGGTGGGTTGGGTTGACGAACATCAACAAACCGATATTGAAGAATTTTATACCAGTGATTATATTGCGGTACAACAAGGGGACGTGATTACCTTTGGTGCGGCGGTGACCGACCAAGGGTGGCATTTGGTTGCCTATAACGGGGAAAAAGAACCCTATCCCAAGGTAACCATTCACACAGGACTTGCGGTGGTGCAACGGTTGGATCAGACAACCTCCATTATGGAATATACTGTGCCCATTGGGGTTGCCTACGTGCGGTTGGTTTGCGCTGCAGATTATTTGCATCAATATTTGGTTGCCATAAACCGACCGTTTCGGGCAGAGGAATATTGGGCGATCGTTGCTTCTTCCACGGCAGAGATCTTAACTGACGCTTCCTTTGTGAGCTCGGAAAATTGGACAGTGGTGGTCAACACTCATGGCTGTGGCACCATGACCGTAGGGGAACAAAGGGTGTCCTTTTCGCCGTCCACCATTGTATGCGTGCCGCCAAACGTCCCTTTTCAAAAGCATTCGGCAGAGGGATTTATAGATATTCAAATTCAGACCACCGATTTTTCTCCCGCCAAGCGATGGCATACGGGGGTGTTGACGGTACAAGACGATGATTCCCAAAGCGTAGAAGCCTTGGCACAATTGATGTTACGGGTGTTTTGGCAAGTCGATGGTGACAATACCTTGCTGAATCAATTGTATGCTACCTTGGAGCAGATCGTGTTATATCGCATTAACGAAGAAGCATCTTTCCATCAACAGATAAAACGGATGCTGAATCAAATGCAAAATAACTTTACCGATCCCGATTTTGCATTGGAGCAACTGTTCACCCGTGAGCACTACAGTCAAAATCATTTGCGGCGATTGTTTAAACAAGAGGTGGGTTGCAGTCCCTTGGCGTATTTGCTGACCTTGCGGGTGGACTATGCCAAAGAACGGATGCGGCAAAATCAAGGCAGACAAGTGACGATCGCACAAATCGGATTTATGAGCGGCTTTCGAGATCCTTGTTATTTTTCACGGATTTTTAAAAAAAGAACGGGAGTTTCTCCTGCACACTATATGAAAAATCAAATTTAACAAAGATTTTATTTGACTTTTTCGCTGTAAGAACATACAATGAAATCGGTAAAAAACGAAAGGAGAGATTATGATGCAAAATGATCAAATGACATTGCACGATGTTGACGTGGCTGACTTTATGAAAACGCTGGATTCCTGCAAAGGCGACGTATATTTGGAAACTCCCGAAGGAGACGTGCTGAACCTTCGTTCCAAATTGTGCTTGCTTATGGGCTTGGAAAATATTTTGCGAGGCGCTGTGATTTCCGAAGCTACCATTCGTTGCACGCGTCCCGAAGATGAAGAGTTGCTCTTCCGCTTTAATCTGTTTAAAGAAGTGCCCCAAAAAGACTGATCCTTTGTGCCAAACGCCTTGCCGATATCGGTTGGGCGTTTTCTTTTTTGCCATCCGTCGGCGGAATGTTTTTGTTGCATTTCCCCCATTTTTATGGTAAAATATATTGGTTTATTTTTTGCTTTTGACAATGGATTGCTTGCCATGACAGTTTTTTTGTGATATGGACAAGCAAAATTGTATAATTGCCATAAAAATACGAATTTTATTCACAAACGCTTGCAATTTATACACGAGTTTAGTATAATTATTCAAGAATTTGAATCATGGGATGATAGTACATGAAAAAAGTGTTTATTGACGGAAAAGCCGGGACTACGGGCTTGCGTATTTACGAACGACTGGGCGATCGCAAAGACATAGAATTGCTGACCTTGCCCGACGAGCTACGAAAGGATCCCGTTGCCAAAAAAGAGATCATGAATCGCAGTGATGTGGTGTTTATGTGTTTGCCCGACGCGGCGGCCATAGAATCCTTGGCATTGGTGGAAAATCCCAACACGGTGGTGATCGACACCTCTACCGCACACAGGGTAGATCCTGCTTTTACCTATGGCTTCCCCGAAGTAGATGAGACATTGAAATCGGCGCTGTCGGGTGCAAAACGTATTGCTGTACCGGGGTGTCATGCCAGCGGGTTTATTGCCTTGGTAGCACCCTTGATCCAAGCGGGATTGTTGTCGAAGGAAAGCCTGCTGTGTTGTCATTCGGTAACCGGATACAGCGGTGGCGGCAAAAATATGATTGCTCAATATGAAGAAGCCGAGCGGGATCCTTTGCTTGCCGCACCCCGTCAATACGGATTGGGTCAAGCCCATAAGCATTTACCCGAAATGCAAGCGGTGACCTGCCTTACCAACGCACCGATATTTTGTCCTATTGTTTCCGACTTTTACAGTGGCATGGAGGTTACGGTGTCCTTGTTTGCCTGTGATCTGCAAGGGACGGTGGAGGATATTCGCCGTGTATATCGTGAAAAATATACGTCTTCTATTGTATATTATAACGAAGACGCATTTGAGCAAGGCTTTGCCTCGGCGGCAAAGTTGTCGGGCACCGATCAAATGGAAATTTCGGTGTCAGGCAACGATCAGCGCATTTTGCTGATTGCACGTTACGACAATTTGGGCAAAGGTGCTTCCGGCGCGGCAGTAGAATGCTTAAATTACGTGTTGGGGGTTGACCCTACAACCGGCCTTGTGTTGCAACAACAGTAAAGAGGAGAGGTTTCCATGAATATACAAGCTATTTCGGGTGGCGTGTGCGCCCCACAAGGATTTACCGCAAACGGGATCCATTGCGGCATTCGCAAAAACAAAGAAAAACGGGATCTATCCTTAATTTTCAGTTCGGTTCCCGCTTCGGCGGCGGCGGTGTATACCACCAATTTGGTAAAAGGGGCTCCTTTGGCAGTGACCAAAGCCCATATTGCCGACGGCAAAGCCAGAGCGGTCATTTGCAACAGCGGCAATGCCAACACTTGCAATGCCGACGGCCCTGCAGTAGCCGAAGAAATGTGCCAACTGTTGGCAAGTGAAATGGGAATTGATGCCAACGACGTGGTGGTTGCTTCTACCGGCGTGATCGGGCAACCTTTGAACATTGCGCCGATCAAAGCGGGCATTCCTGCCTTGGTGGCGGGACTGGGCGACCATAGCGAGTTTGCAGCCGAGGGGATCATGACCACCGACACCATAAAAAAAGAAATTGCCCTTTCCTTCACCGTAGGGGGCAAAGAATGTAAGATCGGCGGCATTGCCAAGGGCTCGGGTATGATCCATCCCAACATGGCCACCATGCTGGTGTTTATTACCACCGACTGTGCAATTTCTCCCGCCATGCTGCAACAGGCTCTGTCCACCGATATTCAAAACACCTTTAACATGACCAGCGTAGACGGAGACACCTCTACCAATGACATGGTAACCATTTTGGCAAACGGTTTGGCAGGCAACCATGAAATTACTGCCGAAGGCGAGGATTTTACCGCCTTTATGACCGCGCTGAACACCTTGACCATGCAGTTGTGCCGCTTGATCGCCGGAGACGGCGAAGGGGCTACCAAGCTGTTGGAATGCAAGGTCAGCGGCGCCGCCACCAAAGAGATCGCCAAGGTGGTGGCAAAATCGGTGATTTGTTCTTCTTTGGTCAAGGCCGCCATGTTCGGGTCGGACGCCAACTGGGGACGGGTACTGTGTGCCATTGGTTACAGCGGTGTGAATACCGACCCCAATACCATAGGGGTTTGGTTTGAATCGGAAAAAGGGAAGATCGTGGTGTGCCAAAACGGTGCGGGCGTGCCTTTTTCGGAAGAAATTGCCAAAGAGATCTTGCTTGAAAAGGAGATCACTATTTTGGTGGATCTGGGTCAAGGCGACGCCTCGGCTACCGCTTGGGGCTGTGACCTTACTTATGATTACGTAAAGATCAACGGGGATTACCGAACCTGATCTCCCCGATAAAAAAGAAGAATCCTGTCTCTTTTTTAGGTAAAAGAGGCATAAAAAGGAGTAGGTGTTCAAAATGAATTTGAACAACGCAGAACGGGCGGCTGTGCTGGTAGAAGCCTTGCCCTATATTCAAAATTATACCGGCAAGGTCGTGGTCATTAAATACGGCGGCAACGCCATGATCAACGAAGACCTGAAACTGCAGGTTATGGAAGATATTGTTATGCTTCACTTGGTGGGGGTACACGTGGTATTGGTTCACGGCGGTGGACCAGATATTAGCGGTATGCTCAAACGAGTAGGCAAGGAATCGGTGTTTAAAGACGGTCTTCGTGTTACCGACAAAGAAACCATGGAAATTGCCCAAATGGTACTGGCGGGAAAAACCAACAAAAATTTGGTCAACCTGCTGGAGGTAAAGGGCGGCAAAGCCATGGGGATTTCGGGCATTGACGGTCAAATGATCAAAGCCGAAATGAACGATCCCGATTTGGGCTACGTGGGAAAAATTACCGAGGTCAACGTGCAACCCATTCGGGATTTAATCGAAAAGGGGTATATTCCCGTGGTTTCCACCATTGGCTGTGACGATGACGGCAACGTGTATAATATCAATGCCGACACCGCCGCCGCCCGAATTGCGGGGGCTATGCAAGCCGAGCGGTTGATTACCATGACCGATATTGCGGGAATCTTGGCTGACAAGGATGATCCCGATTCGGTTATTCCTTGTATCGATATTGAAGATGCCAAACAATTGTTTACCAACGGCGTGATCTCCGGTGGTATGATTCCCAAGGTGGAATGCTGTATTGAAGCCATCATTGAAGGGGTAGAACGGGTCACCATTTTAGACGGCCGCGTACCCCATGCATTGCTTATGGAAACCCTCACCAACGAAGGTGCGGGCACCATGGTGGTAAGGGAGAAGTAATTATGGACGTAAAACAATTAGACGGTCAATATATTGCGGGCACTTATGCTCGTTTCCCTTTGCAGATTGTGTCGGGCAAAGGTGCTTTGCTGACCGATGAACAAGGCAAAGAATACATCGATATGGCGAGTGGTATTGCGGTAAATACCTTTGGTGCTTGCGATCCTGTTTGGGTGGAAGCGGTTACCAAACAAGCCAATACTTTGCAACATATCTCTAATTTGTACTATACCAATCCCTGCGTGGAATTGGCGCAAATGTTGTGTGAAAAAACCGGAATGAAAAAGGTGTTTTTCGGGAACTCCGGCGCCGAAGCCAACGAATGTGCCATTAAGGCCGCACGGCTGTATGCCGCGAACCAAAAGGGCAAGGAGTATTATACCATTATTACCTTGCAAAACAGTTTCCACGGCCGTACCATCACTACCTTGGCCGCTACGGGGCAAGACGGGTTTCACAACGATTTCACTCCTCTAACCGAAGGGTTTGTATATTGCCCTGCCAATGATATCGAAGCCTTGACCGCCTTGGTCAAGCAGTACAAATGCGCCGCCATTATGATGGAGCCGGTGCAAGGGGAGGGCGGCGTGTTGCCTTTGACACAAGAATTTGTAACAGCCGCTCGGAACCTTTGCGACGAAAACGACTTGGTTTTGATTTTTGACGAAGTACAAACCGGCAACGGTCGTACCGGCAGTTTATATGCGTATATGCAGTTTGGCATTACCCCCGACGTGGTTTCAACCGCCAAGGGGTTGGCAGGCGGGTTGCCCTTGGGTGCTACTTTGCTGAGTGAAAAAATGCAAAACGTATTTACGCCCGGCTCTCACGGATCTACCTTTGGGGGCAATCCGGTGTGCTGTGCCGGGGCAATCTCGGTTCTTTCTCGCTTGACCGATGCCCTTATGGAAGAAGTAAAAGCCAAATCCGCCTATATTTTTGAGGAATTGGCATCTGCCGACGGGGTAAAAAGTGTCAGTGGCATGGGGTTGATGATCGGCATAGAAACCGAGCGGGATGCAAGTCAGATCGTAGCCGATTGCATGGCAAACGGAGTGCTGGTGATCAAAGCCAAATCCAAGGTTCGTCTGTTGCCGCCGCTCAACATTACCGACGAACAATTACAAAAAGCCATTGGCGTGCTCAAAGCCGCTTGCAAGGGGGCGTAACCGATGGATGAAAAAAAGGTAGAACGGATCAACGAGCTGTCTCGTCTTGCCCGTGAACGGGAATTGACCCCCGAAGAACAAACCGAGCGTGCCGCGCTTCGCGCTGAATACGTGGCAAGCTTTAAGGCTTCCCTTACGGGAATCTTGGACAATACCGTGATCCAATACCCCGACGGGAGCAAGAAAAAAGTAGAGCATAAGGAACGTATAAAGCATTAGTCGGTGAAAGCCTCGGTAAAACCGAGGCTTTTTTGATGCAAAAAATAAAAATTACAGTTGCAAACCGAAAATGGTTGTGCTATAATAGGGGAGCAAAAAAATGCAGATGTAGCTCAATGGCAGAGCGCTCGCTTCCCAAGCCAGATACGCGGGTTCGATTCCCGTCATCTGCTCCAAAAAAGAAGTAACTTTTGTCTACCAAAAGTTACTTCTTTTTTTATCCAAGCCGCAGGCTTGGTATATCACCGCGCGTCAGCGTGTATATCATCGCCGTAGGCGCATATCATCAACCGGAGGCTGTATTTTCTGCGGCTTGGTGATATACAAGGCTTTGTCTTGCTTTTTGTTCAAAAATGTGATACAATATCAATCGATCTGATTGTATGTGATGGAGGTATGGTTATGAAAGAAAAACAAGTGATTGCCGTAATTGGTTGCGGTCGTATTGCGCGGCTTGCACATTTGCCGTCGTTTACCCAAATGGAGAACGTTCGTGTGAAATATGCTTGTGATATTTTGCTTGACAAAGCCGAAAAAATGAAAGAGGATTTTCCAATCATTGAAGCCTGCATCTCCGACTATAAGGTGGCTTTGGCCGATCCCGAGGTAGACGTGGTGTATGTTCTTACCCCCAATTACGTGCACTATACGGTGACTATGGATGCATTAAAGGCAGGCAAGCACGTATTTTGCGAAAAACCCATTACGGTGAATTATGCCCTTTCCCAAGAAATGGCACAGGAAGCAAATGACCGAGGACTTATGCTCAACATTGGGGTGTGCAATCGGTATCACCGATCGGTGGAAATGCTGGAAGAAATGAATCGGGAGGGCAAATTCGGCAACATTTATCACGTGTATTGTTCCTTCCGCAGTTTTCGCGGGATTCCCGGATTGGGCGGTGCGTTTACCACCAAATCCATGTCGGGCGGCGGTGTGCTGATCGATTGGGGTATTCATTTTTTGGATTTGATCTTGTATATTTTGGGTGGTGCCAAGCTGATCAACGTTACTTGCGACGCTTATTGCGAAATGGCAAAAGACATGAAATCGTATCGATACACCTCCATGTGGGCAGAAGATACTGCTGACATAGAAAATGGCACCAACGATGTAGACGATTGTATTTCGGGCTATGTTCGTACCGACAAAGCCAGCATTTCCTTTAACGGTGCGTGGGCACAAAATATCAATCAATCGGAAATGTTTATCGACTTTTTGGGTGATCAATGCGGCGCTCGGTTGACTTATGGCGGCAAGTTTGAAATTTATGACGGTGCTACGCTGGAAACCATTCAGCCGGAATACCAAATTCCCGACATGTATTTGGCGGAAAACCGGGCGTTTTTGGAATCGGTGGTCAGCGGGGTAAAAAACCGTAACCATATCGACAACATTTTGGAAAGCGCCAAGCTGTTGGACACCCTGTATGCTTCGGCAGAAAAAAAGGGCGAGATCGTATTATAAATATTGCTCGTGTCATAAAGAATCCCCCGTTCAAACCGAACGGGGGATTCTGCTTGTTTATTATTCGTCGCCTTTGGACTTGGCGTCTTCTATTACCTTTTGAACCACGGGTTGGGGGGCTTCCTCGTACCGTTCAAAGGTGAGGGTAAAGGAGCCTCTGCCTTGGGTAATGGAACGAAGCACGGTAGCAAAATCACTCATTTCTGCCATGGGGACTTCGGCTTCGATCTCTTGCATTTGGTCTGCGGTGGGATTCATACCCAACACACGACCGCGGCGTTTGGTTACGTCACCCATAATGTCACCCATGTTGTCGCCGGGTACGACCACCTTCAAGGCGCCAATGGGTTCCAAAATGGTGGGATTGGCGGCGGCAATGCCGTTGCGGAAAGCCAAGCCTGCGGCGGTTTTAAATGCCATTTCCGAAGAGTCAACAGGATGGTAGGAGCCATCGTACAGGGTGGCTTTGACCCCAACTACGGGATACCCAGCCAGCACACCTTTGAGCATGCATTCCCGCAAGCCTTTTTCAACAGCGGGGAAGAAGTTGCGAGGTACCGAACCGCCAAATACCTCTTCGGCGAAGACCAGATCGTCTCCTTCGCAAGGCTCAAAGCGAATCCAAACGTCACCGAATTGACCGTGACCGCCCGATTGTTTTTTGTGGCGACCTTGTACTTCTACCCGTTTGCGAATGGTTTCACGATACGCAACGGTGGGAGCAGACAAGGTAACGTCTACGCCGAATTTGGCTTTCAGTTTGGAAACCACAACGTCCAAATGCTGTTCCCCCAAACCGGAAACGATTTGTTCGTGGGTTTCGGCATTGGCATATTGGGTAATGGTGGGGTCTTCTTCAATCAAACGGTTCAAACCGTTTACAATCTTGTCTTCATCTCCACGGTTTTTGGGTTTAATGCACATGGAGTAGCAAGGGGCGGGGAAGTCGGGTTTGCGGGCTACGATCACGTTGCCGGGGTTGCACAAGGTGTCACCGGTAATGACCGTGGCAAGCTTGGCTACAGCACCAATATCCCCTGCACACAAAGCGGTGGTTTCTTCGAACTTGCCGCCTTTGATGATATACAGCTTGCTGATGCGTTCAATGTCACCGGTACGGGCATTTACCACTTGGCTGTCGGCTTTCATGGTACCCGAGATCACTTTGAAGAAGGAACGCTTGCCAACTTGAGGATCGGCAATGGTTTTAAACACGACCGAAACCAAAGGACCGTCGGCGTCGGCTTTGAGTTGAATGGTTTCTTCCCCTTTGGTGCCGGGTTCGTTGCTACGGTCGGCGGCCGAGGGAGCATACGCGGCGATACCGTTGAGCAGCTGATCCACGCCCTCCAGGGTGTAACCGGAACCGCAGTATACGGGAGCTAATTCACTGTTTTTGATTGCGGCGGAAATACCGGCGATCAATTCTTCGCGGGTAAAGGGTTCGCCCTCAAAGAATTTTTCCATCAAAGTTTCGTCTGTCATGGCAACCGCTTCGTTGAGTTGGTCGGTATATTGGCTGTAAGCCGACAAGTCGGCATCGGTTTCGGTGGCTTTGCCGTCTTTGTAGGTGATTTGTTTACCGGTCAGCAAATTGACGTAAGCGGTGACCTTGTGGTTGTCAACCAACGGAATCATAACAGGGCAAACGATCGAACCAAAGGCATTGGTCAAGGAAGCCAAGGCTTTTTCAAAATCGGCGTGCTCCGAATCCATTTTGGAAATAAAGAAGAATTTAGCGGCTTTTTGTTTGTCGGCGGCTTTGTAGGCAATCTCGTCGCCAACGGCACAGCCGGATTTACCCGAAAGCACCACTACGGTGGTACCTGCGGCACGCAAGCCTTCGCTCATGCCGCCCGCAAAGTCAAACAACCCCGGGGTGTCAATGATGTTGAGTTTTAATCCGTCCCATTCAACGGGAGCAACAGCGGTAGAAAGAGAAACGGTGCGTTTCCGTTCTTCTGCATCAAAGTCCATGACGGTGTTGCCGTCGGCCACTCTGCCCAAACGATCAACGCCGCCGCTGAGGTATAGCATAGCTTCTGCCAAGGTGGTTTTACCTTTGCCGCCGTGACCTGCCAATGCGATATTTTTAATTTGCGAGGTAACATACTGTTTCAAATCAAATACACCCTTTCGGTTTATAATTCTTACGGTAGCAATTCATAAGGTTACAAGGAATTACTATAACATGGTTATTGTAGCATACCTACTACCAAGTTACAAGTGTTTTTTCGTCAAAACAACCATAAATTTATATATAATACAAAATGACTTGGTTCAATTTGTGCAAAATGACGAAGAAAAAGGGTCATTGAGAGAGTGGCATAAAAGCGGAAAAGTTTTTTTAAAAAAATTGCATGGAAAGACTTGATTTTTGGTTTAAAATGGGTTATAATAATCGAGCTGTGGACGTTTAGCTCAGCTGGTAGAGCATTTGCTTGACGTGCAAAGGGTCAGCGGTTCGAGTCCGTTAACGTCCACCAAAAAAGAAGTAACTTTTGTTTACCAAAAGTTACTTTTTTTTTTATCCAAGCCGCAGTTTGGCATATCACTATCGTAGGTGCATATCATTAGCCGAAGATTGTATTTCTTGCGGCCTGATGAGATACAAGCCTTCGCCTTAATTTTTTGGAGATACTATCCATATAATTTGACCGAGAGGCGTGATTATATAGATAAAAACTATTTATTGTTGTATTCGGAGCAGTCGGCAACAGACATCGAGCTGCTTTGCCAAAATATAAAATCTTTCCGACACGCTTTTCCAAATTGGGAAAAGTTTAAGCAGTGTGTATGCAAATATCTGTGAAGCGAATTACGGATAAAGCGAAGCAGATATGTTTTCAAAATTCGAAATTCCCCTCAAAGAACGTAGCGGAACAGAAGGTTGATTACCGTTGTTGTATGGTCTATTGTTACACGGTCTATATGTTCTTCTGTACCAAAATTCACCGCAAGCGGGACAACATGCACGCGGTTTTTAAATTCATGCATTAAATCTGTTGTGGAATCCACAATAATTTTTGTTCTCCATTTATTCAAATTCTCTCATGATTTATCGCAAAAAGATGTGTAATAATGCTTTGTAAAGCTTGCTCTTAAACGGCTGATAACGCATCGGCAAATCCATCCAAGTCTTTTTATCTACGATGGACTTATAATGGGAGAATGTGTCGAAACCATCCTTGCCATGATAGCCGCCCATTCCACTTTCACCAACACCACCAAAGCCCATTTCACTTGTGGCAAGGTGGATGACCACATCGTTGATACAACCACCGCCGTAGGAAAGCTCGGTGGTTACACGCTTAATGTGTTTCTTGTCACTTGAGAAGATATAGAGTGCTAAGGGTTTGTCTTTGCCCTTGAGTTCATCTACAAGTGAGTCAAAGTTATCAAAGGTAAGTACAGGCATAATAGGTCCAAAGATTTCTTCGCCCATTACGGCATCTTCATAACTTGCGTTATCCATAACGGTGGGCGCAATTTGGCAAGTGTCAGCATTTGTGTTACCGCCAATAACAACCTTTTTGTTATTAATTAAACCGCAAAGTCTATTAAAATGTTTTTCGTTGATAATCTTACCGTAGTCATTGTTTTTAAGGGGATCATCACCGAACTGTTTCTTTATTTGCTTAATTACTTCTGATAAAAATTCATCCTTAATGCTGCTCTCGCAAAGAATGTAGTCAGGAGCAACGCAGGTCTGACCGCAGTTGAGATACTTACCCCAAACAATACGCTTTGCGGCAAGCTTGATGTTTGCGCTCTCATCAACGATACAAGGACTCTTGCCACCAAGTTCCAAAACAGCAGGGGTAAGATGTTCAGCAGTATGGCGAAGCACTTCTTTGCCTACCGCCTGACTTCCTGTGAAAAACACGAAATCGAATTTCTGATCCAAAAGAGCTGCATTCTCGGCTCTGCCACCCGTAACAACTGCCACATATTCCGGATCAAAGCATTCGGTAATAATCTTCTCTATAATTTTGCTTGTCGCAGGAGAATATGCGCTCGGCTTAACGATGGCAGTATTACCCGCAGCAATAGCATCTGCAAGCGGATCTATCGTTAAAAGAAAAGGGTAGTTCCAAGGACTCATAATAAGCGCATTGCCGTATGGTACAGGCTGCTTAAAGCTATGAGAAGCAAACTGAGCAAGCGGTGTATAAACCGTCTTTCTCTTTGCAAACTTTTTGGTGTGACGGATCATATACGAGATTTCGGAAAGCACTAATCCGCTTTCACACATGAAGCCTTCATAATGGCTTTTGCCAAGATCTGAAGTCAGCGCATCATTGACTTCGTTTTCATATTTTTTTACGGTTGCATACAATTTCTTGAGTTTCTCAATACGAAATTTAACAGGAATTGTTACACCACTTTTATAATATTTTCTCTGCTTTTCAAGCAGGCTACTAATTTGTTCACTTGTCATTTTATTTGCTCCAATCTGCCACTTGATAATAAAAATCTTCTAATTCCTTTTTTGTTATAAGCTTTGGCACGGGATAGAGAGGATTTGCTTCCTTTTCGGCGTGTTTTGCCAAAGAATCAATATCTTCTTTTTGAATACCCGAAAGTTTTTTCGGGATATTCATATTAGCATTTAGCTCTTTGATTCCATTTATAAATTTGAACGCGCCAGTCATAGGAGCATCATCTTTCGTTGCAACACCTGCTGCAATGCCGAGTTTGTGCAGTTTCTTATGCGCTCGTTTGCCGTATGCTTCTAACACATAAGGCATAATAACCGCATTAGCAAGACCGTGGGGAGTACCGTATTTACCGCCGAGCGAATGGGCAATGGCATGAATATATCCAACATAAGACTTTGAAAAAGCAATGCCGGCCTTGTATGCGGCGTGAAGCATGTTTTCTCTAGCCTCATGATTATTTCCGTCTTTGTAGGCAATTTCTACATTGTTGAAAACAAGTTTTGTTGCTTCGAGTGCGAGCATTCTCGTTTCCCTTGTGGTAGATCTGCCGATATATGCTTCAACTGCATGGGTAAGTGCGTCTACGCCGGTTGTTGATGTCAAATGTGGCGGTAAAGAATATGTAAGTGAAGCATCCAACACCGCGTAATGAGGAATAATGGGAAAACTCATAATTGCATATTTATGTTGTGTGGTAGGGTCAGTAATCAGTGCTGCTACTGTTGTTTCACTTCCGGTGCCCGCGGTAGTTGGAATAGCAATCAAGGTTGGTAACTTGCGCCAAACCTTTAATTTGCCACCCAATTGATTCACGGTTCTCTTGGGATAAGCCACACGTGCACCGACTGCCTTAGCGCAATCCATAGCAGAGCCACCGCCGATGGCAATGATAGCATCACAGTTATATTTATTATATATCTTCAGGGCATTCTCAACATTTTGGACAGTAGGATTAGGCATTGTTTCATCATATATGGTATACGAAACATCACTTGTCATTAAAGCTTTTTTAACCGGCTGAACCAAACCGTTGCCTACGATGCCTTTATCTGTAACAATAAGCACAGAATTGACTTTTTCTTTACTTAAAACGCTACCGAGCTCTGTGCATGAGCTGATAATTTCCGGTTCTCTGTATGGAAGCACCGGCAGACCCACTCTAAAAGCCGCTTGAAATACACGGCAAAAAACTGCTTTTGGAAAAAACATTACTACTCTCCTTATTTTTCGCTGTTCTTGGAAATAGCTTCTAAGCGATCACTTATAATAGAAAGACTACGATAAAACGCTACTCTTTCTTCCTCGGTAAGACCATCACTAATCCCATCAAGTACACCGCCGATTTTGTCCGCAATATGTTTACCAATATCGTTTCCTTTATCGGTCAAAATAAGCGGACTTTTATATCTTTTGACATTTTTTGATTCACAAGTTAAATATCCATTGGTTTCAAGATAATCGAGAGCACGTGAAATAGTCGCTTTATCTTCCTCGCAATGTTCACAAAGATCGGTCGCCGTTGCACCCTTATTAGTGTAAAGATAATACAAGCAGGAAATGTGAGCACTTCTCAAGGTGTATTCCGCCATTTCCTGATTCTTAATCTTTCGAATATTACGACTGATTCTGTTAATAAGCACGGTAAAAGTTTCAAATCTTTCCTTCATGATCAGCACCTCCACTGTACTTGTTGAAATCTCAACAAGTACAAAGTATAACACAAAATTGTTGAAATGTCAACAATTTTCAATAAACGGCAGATAATTTCTCTGCCGTTTATACGTATATGGACTTGCTTTAAACTCTCTCGATTCAGAACCTACTGTAATAATATATTTTTGCTTTCGAGACTTGAGAAAATTCCAAAACTATTGTAAATTGTGTTAGGATAAGTTCGAATTCAGGTTCTTCCTCACCGGCGATGATATAGTAATCGCCGTACACCCAAAGCATTGCAAAAATCAAGGAACTTTTTGTTACTTTCACTTGAAAGATTATCGGTCAAGAAATCCTTGTTTTACAGCAAGACGTCTATTTGTTTCTGCATGGCCTTGTTTTCTTTAGTGATCCGTGCCTGTGGATCAAGATTGCCATAATAGAATTCCTTCAATAAACTTTCCCATAAAATAAACCTCCTTTAAGTTTCTACAATAATTGTACTTAAAGAAGGCTTGATAGTCGAATGTACCGATATAAAAATAAAAAGGGCAAGAAAAAAGAGAGAAGATTAACTTCTCTCAATTCTCTTGCTCGCAATGCTCGTGCCGTTAAGAAACGGTTCTTAACGGGATGATACATTACGGACAGCGTTTTTTGTTATGATCATGATTTGAAAAGAATAAAATTGTAGCTTCGCAGGATCTGAAAATACTTGGCCAAGCGGGGGTAGAGCGGTTGAGCGGCTTCGCCAAACCGTTCTTCTACCGGCACTCCCAACTCCTTAATAGATGTTTGTCCGTCAATCAACGGCCAAACAAAAGAGCCTGTCTCGTCCAAGTGAACGTAGGTGATCTTGGGACGTTTAAACAGCTTTTGGGCGATTCGATTGGCCCATCCGGTATTTTCGATTTCCAGCGTTACCATTCCCTGATCGTCGGTTTTCCATTGTATGGAAGGGTGGCGACGGGGGATTTGGGCAACATATTCTTCTACTGTTAGTTTTTTCTTGGCCATGGCTTATTGTTGGTTGTTTTGCTTTTTGGATCTTTTGAGGCAAAATACCAGCAATATGGCAATAATGCCGCCAAACAGCACCAAGCTACCGATTTGCGAAACTTCGGCGGAAACGCCGTGACGAGCCAAGAAATCGGAAATATCCAAAATATCAGCAATGGAACGAGTGTTGCCTTTAAAGTTTACGGTGACAATGGCCAAAACCGCCATAAGGATACCCACTAAGCCTTCCCCGGCGATCATACCCGAACAGTACAAAATACCGTTGTTGGTGGCTTGTTCCCGTCTTTCGTTGTCTTTCATTTTATTGAAGAACCAACGAATGATACCGCCTACCATAATGCAAGCGTTCAGTTGTACCGGCAAATAAATACCAATGGCAAAGGGCAATACGGGCAGTCCCACGATCTCTACCACAACGGCAAGGAAAATACCGATAAAGATCAGTCCCCAAGGCAGGTTGTTGTCCATAATGCCTTCAATTACCATTTTCATCAGGGTAGCTTGGGGGGCACCCAATTGTTCCGAACCAAAGCCCCAGGCGCTGTCCAAGAGATACAAGGTAGCACCGATGGCAATGGCGGCGGCAACAACACCGATAATCTCACCGTATTGTTGTTTTCTGGGGGTAGCACCCAACAGGTAACCGGTTTTCAGGTCTTGGGAGGTGTCACCGGAAATTGCGGCAACAATGCAAATGATCGAACCGATGGCAATGGCGGCTTGCATGCCGTGAGCGCCTGCTTCTCCGGTCAATTTGAGAATTAAGGTGGCGATCAGCAGGGTGGCAATGGCCATACCCGAAACAGGGTT
>JAZRFL010000117.1:0-2916 GCA_045661365.1 Acutalibacteraceae bacterium
GTCCAGCGTTTTAATCATGCGTTCAAGGGTGTTCGGCGGGAATACCATGTCCGAATCGAGCCACAATACAAAGTCGAATTCTCCGTCTACGGCGTAACCCGCCAGTTTATTTCTTGCGTCATATATCAACGAATTGATAAGAAACGAAACAACGCAGTTATCGACTTTTTTCAAAGTCGCCAAACTCTGCGCGAATCGCGCGCTTACCATGTCCATACATGGTATTGCAATTAGGATTTTCTTCATTTTGATTTTGCCTCCGTTTTTTAATCGTTGTTTTACTTCGTGATTTTTACGAATGCGTCGTTAGCAACTACGCCGATACCAACGAATTCACGTCCAAGAACTCTAACGAGGTCTTTTGTCATGTCGGTAAGTTCATCGAACTTGAAGTCGATTTCGTCGCCGTTCGGGAAGTTCGCAAGCGCGCCCTGGTCGAGGTCGCCTACGATAGCGTAAGTTACGCCGGTAGTAGCGGCCGCGTAGGAAGTAATGCTGTTATTGAATACAACTTCAAGTCCCTCGAACGGATCGTATCCGTAGTTTCCGCCGGCCTGGAGTGCCTTATAAGTTCCCCAAGTAGCCTTGTTCATAATGACGACCGGGTTCGCTGCTTCGTCGGACAGAAGCGCCATAGCCTGGGCAATGTCGCCAAGTGCCGCACTTGAGGCCTGGTGCTTAGGAACACGCGGGCAAGTAGTAGTTGCGACGGTTCCGCAAGCCTCGATTTTTGCTACAACGGTGTCGGCTGCTTTCTTCGCGATTCTGTAAGCCAGTTCGTCGTAAATGTACTCCAGGAACGCTTCGCCTCTCAAATCCATAACTTCATCGGAAATGGAAATCCACTTCTTAATTGACTGCGGAACGAGGTTCACGGTTCCAAGTACCAGGGTTTCTTCGGCTACTGCGGAATCGCCTTCGGCGTGGATCGCTGCGTCCGTGCCGCTGATTTCGAATCCAACCTTGAGGTTGCCCTTGAGGTATGCCTTTCTTACTCTTGACATGATACCCTCGCGGTTCCATGCAGTCTTCACGATGTCATAAACAACGTCAGGTACTGCAACTGTTCCGGTTCCGTTTGGTGTAGTGTCGTTTGTTGAAGTCAGCGCTCTAACTTCTGCGTTGTCGCCTGACTTGATATACTCCGCATATGCGTTGATGTATTCCGGTGTGTTTCTGAATTCCATAGTTTTGATTTCCTCTCTTGCTTCGACTTCTTTCGTCTGCTTCTTCGCAATAACGTCTTCCATTGCGCGCTTTTCTTCCGCAATGGCGGCTTCTGCCTTTTCGATTTCCGCGAGAATGTCCTGGCGTTCTTCAAGAAGTTTTGCGCTTCTTTCTTCCAGGTCTTCCGTCATTGATTCGGCTTCCGGTGCGTCTTCTGCCGGCGCTTCTTCTGCCGGTTCTTCTTCAGGCGCGTCCAGTTCGTCGAGAATGTCGGAAAGTTCCGCGTCGATAGCGGCAAGCCTTTCTTTCAATTCTTCAAGTGTCATTTGGATATTTCCTCCATAATTTTCTTTTTGAGTTCTGCACGCTTCGCAAGGTCACTCCGCCTCTTTTCTTCTGCCGCCAGTCGCTCCGCCTCTGCGGCTTTTTCCGCTTCGATCACTCCGTCGAAGTAGTCGCGAACGTGAAGTTCCGTAGTCGGGTTAGCCGGAAACCCGACCGCTGATATATCAAAAACCTTTTGTATGCGGTCAATGATTCTTGTTCTTGTTTCGTTGTCGTAATGGTCTTCCGCGACCGTGAACGCAAACGACATTTGCGGGTAATTGCCCGCCTTGATTTCTTCGAAGTGTTCGCGTCCGGCTGCCGTCCTCGAAAGGTCGGTAACCTGGTGCAAACCGTGTTCGTCAATATCAAGTGTTATTGTTCCGGCGGACGAACGCGCATAAACTTTGCCCTCATGGTCGATGCGGTATACAACGTCGGTCATGTCCGCTTCGTCGAACGCCGTCGGTTCGATTCTTTCGTTGTAGTCCAGGCCGTCGATTTCGACTAATTTGTATGGTTCGAAAGTCGACGCGTAGCCCTCAACTAAAAACGACGGTTTGTCGCCGTCGTCCCTTACTTCGAAACTCATGTTTCTGTATTCTCTTTCAGCCATTGTTCTGCCCTTTCTTGTGGTAATAACAATAATTAGGTACTGGGTGTACCAATGCTTCATAATCAGGGTAACGTTCCGCAAACAGTTCTGCCGTAAGTTCCGGCTGAATGTGCCGTTCAAACGGATTTCCGTATATTTCGCCCTGCTCATATAAAAACGGCACGGCAATAACCATGTCACGGCAACGTTCATGTGCGTAAGCCAAAACCTTTTGTGCGGTTGGAACGTCCATGTGTTCAATAACGTCGCCGAATATAATCAGGTCGTACCATTTGTATTCAAAATCCTTTATTTCCGTGCAGTACACGTTTATGTACTTGCCTTTGCACTTTTCAGCGTTCGGTTTAAACGCTTCAACTGCGTCCATGTCGTATTCGGGCAATATGTCTTGCCAAACACCGTCACACGAACCAACGTCAAGTATTTTGCAGTTGGTGTCAAAGTTCGCACGCACCCAGTCGCAAACTTCACGTTTGCCAGCGTTATAACTCCCCATTGGTTTCTCCCTCTGTCAGTTCGTCGACGTTCTTGTATTCGCCTCTTATCGTGCGAATGTCGCCGCCCTCTACCGGTGCAAGGTTGAAAACTTCCCTTGCTTCGTTGATGCTGAATATACCCCGGTCGGTCAACTGCGCTGCAACGGCCAGTTTGTCCGCGTTGCTCATGTACTGCAATTTGTTTGCCGTGAACATACACGAATTGCCGGTCGCGCGTTCGCGTTCTGTGAACATTGCATTCGTCAGGCCGTCCGAAAGTGCAATTGCGAATACTTCGACGCACCCCTCATAAAAGGCCGCCCAGGCGTCGCC
>JAZRFL010000118.1:0-1970 GCA_045661365.1 Acutalibacteraceae bacterium
ATACCACAATGCCAATAAAATGTCAAGATGGCAAATTAACAAAATATTTTGTGAATTCTTTGGCGGTTTTGCGAATAGACAAATGCTGCTTTGTCTGCTATAATAAAACCAACCTAAAGAGAGTCAGATAAACAAAGCCGAAGTGAAAAATTTAGGTGTTCGGCAAATACAAAAGAAAGGACTGATTCCAATGGTAGAAACTCCACCCGAATTTTCAGCTAAAATACAATTGGAAGAGGTGAGTCCAAAGA
The DNA here is from genome assembly GCA_045661365.1 of Acutalibacteraceae bacterium. Taxonomy (GTDB): domain Bacteria; phylum Bacillota; class Clostridia; order Oscillospirales; family Acutalibacteraceae; genus UMGS1484. The sequence continues at coordinate 252 of JAZRFL010000118.1, forward strand.
AAAATTCGTGCTGAGCCGACTTTTAAAAATTCAGTATTAGGTTTTAACATTCAAAGAAGATTGATGGAATAATATGCTGAGAAAACAGCAAATGACCGAAATCAACACCGTGGTGAATATGAGGTACAGACCAATGTTCTGATAATGAAAAAAACCCAAAAATTTTAATAATGAGGTAAGGACCAATGGGTCGTTAAGTTTTGTTTCAATCGGGTATTCTCCAAAACCATAAATAAGCGTGAGGTACAGACCAATGGGCTGACAACTTAATAAAAACAGCAGGCTTTATTTCGTAGGCAAAGGGTGGCTTTGAAAAAAACGTTCGGTAGCAAGCACCGAAATTCGGGGACGTAAGATCAACAGCCGCAAAGGAAAAAAGAAAATCTTCCCCTCCTTATAGTGATGCATCAAACCGAGATTTGACATCAAAGAAGCGGTACGTTTACCGTCGAGAATAATAGAAGAAAAATCTTTTTGAAACCGACGAAATAAGCAGCGAGACAATTCAAAATAATCATATATCAGGTGAAATGAAAACATGATTGAAGAACCACAATTTTAAAGGGATGCTTTTCTGTGAAAAAGAGAAGCATCCTGTTTTTTTTATGCAAAAAAATCTGTTGTAACTCGCTGGGAAATGTGCTATAATGGCTCTGTATTATATAGAATGGGAGCAGTGTACATGAACATCCCTCAGGAAAACATTCGCAATTTTTGTATTATTGCCCATATCGACCACGGCAAATCCACTTTGGCAGACCGCATGTTGGAAATTACCGACACGGTTGCCTTGCGTGATATGGAAGATCAATTGCTGGACAGCATGGACTTGGAACGGGAGCGGGGTATTACCATAAAAGCCCACGCAGTTACCCTGTACTATAAAGCCGACGACGGTGAAACCTACGAGCTCAATTTGATTGACACCCCGGGGCACGTGGACTTTCACTACGAAGTGTCTCGTTCTCTTGCCGCTTGCGAAGGGGCGGTGCTGGTGGTAGACGCTTCGCAAGGTATCGAAGCCCAGACCCTTGCCAACACCTATTTGGCGGTAGACCATGGGTTAGAAATCGTGCCGGTGATCAACAAGATTGACCTGCCCGCCGCCGAGCCTGACCGTGTGGCAACCGAGATCGAAGACATTATCGGAATCGAGGGCATGAGCGCTCCTCGTATTTCAGCCAAAAACGGCATTAATATTAAAGAAGTGTTGGAACGGGTGGTGCAGGACGTACCGCCTCCCGTGGGCAGTTCCGACGACCCCTTGCAAGCCTTGATTTTTGACTCCTACTACGATCCCTACAAGGGGGTTATTACCTATTTCCGCGTCAAAAGCGGTTCTATTTCGGTGGGAGATCAAATTAAAATGATGGCAACCGGTGCTACTTTTAACGTGGTGGAATTGGGACGTAAGGGTGCCACCAGCTTAGTGCCTTGTCAAACCTTAAACGCAGGGGAAGTAGGGTATTTTACCGCCTCGATCAAAACCGTAAACGAAGCACGAGTGGGCGATACCATCACCTTGGCGGAAGCACCCGCCCCCGAACCGTTGGAAGGCTACCGTGCGGTCAGTCCGGTGGTGTTTTGCGGGGTGTATCCCGCCGACGGTGCTCAATATACCGACCTGCGAGAAGCGTTGGAAAAACTGCAACTGAACGATGCTGCTTTGCATTTCGAGGCTGAAACCTCGGCGGCTTTGGGATTTGGATTCCGTTGCGG
>JAZRFL010000119.1:0-5364 GCA_045661365.1 Acutalibacteraceae bacterium
TCCCGTTTCGGTAGAAGAACTTTGCGATAAAATGGTCATGGCAGGCTTTGAAGTCGAAGAAATCGTTGATCTTTCTCAAACCATGAGCAACGTCATTACCGGCAAAATCGTAAAGTTGGAAAAGCATCCCGATGCTGACAAATTGCAAATCTGCCAAATCGACGTTGGTGGCGACGAACTCATTCAAATCGTTACCGGTGCTTCCAATGTGTTTGAAGGTGCCGTTGTTCCCGTTGCCATGCACGACTCCCATTTACCCAATGGCATGCACATAAAAAAAGGTAAATTACGCGGCATTCCTTCTAACGGAATGCTTTGCTCCGGTGAAGAGCTTTGTATCAAAGAATCCGATTATCCGGGCGCAGAAGTTTACGGCATTTTGATTCTTAAAGAAGGCACTCAGATTGGTGTTGATATGCGTGATATTCTGCATCTCAACGATTATGTCATTGATTTTAAAATCACTGCCAATCGCCCTGATTGCCAAAGCGTTCTTGGGGTCGCCCGTGAAGTGGCGGTAGTATTGGGCACCGAATTTAAAATGCCTCAACCCAAATACGAAACCAAAGGTGGCAACGTAAACGACCTAATTTCGGTAGAAGTAAAAGATTACGACCTTTGCGCTCGTTACATCGGTCGTTGCGTTAACAATCTGCGTGTCAAAGAATCCCCCGAATGGCTGAAATTGTGTTTGCGCGCCGCAGGCATGCGTCCCATTAACAACATCGTTGATATCACCAACTTTGTTATGTTAGAAACCGGTCAACCTATGCACGCGTTTGACCGCCGTGACATTACAGGTAACCAAATCATTGTTCGTCGCGCACAAAACGGTGAACAAATTACTACTTTGGATGAAAAAGAACACACCCTGAACGATACTATGTTGGTCATTGCCGACGGTGAAAAACCCTCTTGCCTTGCAGGTATTATGGGTGGTCTGAATAGTGAAATCAAAGAAGACACCAACGAACTGTTTTTGGAATCTGCCCGTTTTCGTCGGGACAACGTTCGCAAAACGGCACGCGCCTTAGGCATTCGCACCGAATCCAGCGCCCGTTTTGAAAAAGGGATTGACGTATTCCGCAGCGAATACGCTATGGAACGTGCCTTGCAATTGATTTATGATTTAGATGCCGGTGACATTGTTGACGGTACCATTGATTGCAACAACGGGTTGCCTGAAACTCGTACCATTACCGTTTCTGCACAAAGCATTAACGATTTGTTGGGCGTAGAAGTCCCCTTTGACAAAATGGTGGAAATTCTTAATTCTTTGGAATTGGAAACAACCTTAACCGATGGTATGCTCACCTGCAAAATCCCCACTTTCCGTGAAGACATTGAAGGCAGAGCCGACCTCGCTGAAGAAGTGATGCGTATTTATGGTTATGACCACATTGTTGGTCGCCCCATGCGCGGTGCTGTTATTCGCGGTGACGTTTTGCCCACCAGAAAAGCCGATGACAAAGTCAAAGTTTTGCTTTGTGGCAATGGTATGCACGAAATCACCACCTATTCTTTCTTCGGTAGTAAAGCCATTGACGTACTCAACCTTGCCAAAGAAGATGTTCGCCGCAATGCTATCGTCATTCGCAATCCTTTAGGTGATGAATACTCCACCATGCGAACCCAATTGGTCGCCAGCATGTTATCTGTTATGGCAACCAATATTAGTCGCAAAAATCCCGACAGTCGCTTTTTTGAACTAAGCCGCATTTATTTGCCCAAAGCTTTACCCCTAACCGAGCAGCCGGAAGAACGTGCCACCTTGTGCATTGGATTGTATGGGCAAAATGAAGATTTTTTCACCCTAAAAGGCATGGTAGAACAAGTGCTTGATCTGTTTGGCATTAAGGCTGATTACGCAAAATCATCGGAACCCTACTATCACCCCGGTCGTCAAGCTTTTGCCGAATACAACGGCGTACAAATTGCAAAATTGGGTGAAATCCATCCTGCAACCGCCGACGCTGTAGGAATCGACCAAAAAGTATACGTAGCCGAAATCAATATGGCCTCGTTGTACACCATTGAAAAAGAACCGATTATCTATCGTCCCATTTCTCAATTCCCTGCCATCACCCGTGATATCGCTTTAATTTGTGATCGCACCACTCCGGTAGCAACATTGGAAAAAGCAATTGCATCGGTAGGTAGTAAATTGATCCAAAGCATCCGTTTGTTCGACGTTTACGAAGGCAATCAAATTGATGCAGATAAAAAGAGCGTTGCTTATTCTATCATTTTGCAATCTGACACCAAGACGTTAACCGATGAGGAATGCAATGCAGTCATGAATAAGGTGTTCCGCGCGTTGGAGCAAGTCGGTGCTCATTTAAGAACCTAAAAATTTTTCTTGCTATTTCCTGCAGCATCATGTATAATACTTTTATCATAGTTTATGGAGGTGGGTTCCTTGAACGATAGAACCTTAACATTTTCGATCCCCAACGATCATGAAAACGAAATGAAGCGTACCTTACAAGCGGTATACGATGCTTTGACCGAAAAGGGATATAACCCAATTAACCAAATTGTAGGTTACATTCTTTCCGAAGAACCCACTTACATTACAACCCATAAAAATGCCCGAAGCATGATACGTCACATTGACCGTGATGAATTGCTCCAGGAATTAGTCAAAAACTATTTATCCCGTTAAGGAGGTAGCTCCATGGCTGAAAACAAAGAGTTTTTAACCTACAAAGGTCATCCATTGGTTCGTTGCGGTGATACCTTGTATTATGGTAGCATGGCTGACAAATACATTGTTATGATGAAAATCCTCAGCACTAAAAAGGTAAAAGATTTAGATGTTGCTGAAAAGGTTTTGATCCAGTTGATGTATACGGATGACGAAATGCGTGCTAAGGATCGTATTGTAAAAACCAGCGAAAAAGAAGGCCTTTACAACGCAATGGACTTAGGCGCCATTTGGTTGGAACGCGCATTACGCGACTAAACTAAAACAAAACGGTAGTACCAAACAGGTGCTACCGTTTTTTCTTTTAGTTCTCTTCATTACAAGGCATACAGGATGATGATTCGTTTTCACAGAATTCTCGCGGAGGAAAGAATTCATCAAGAGGAAACTGAATACGATTAAACATCTCGCAAGGATCGTCTGTAGTTGTAATACATTCCTTGTCGGGAATGCAAAAATCATAAATTGGTACCAGCATTTGTACATTTCGTACCAATTGAACTACCGTAAAAATCCCCAAAGTAACCCCAACAAACCGCTCTACCGTATCGATTGGTGCCAGCGTACCGCCAATTACATTTAGCACGGCAGCGGGAGCGTTGATTGTTTGTACACACTGGTCATCGATACAGGTGTTGACAGTGGCAGACAAAACAATGGGATCAACAGCTTGCACATAAGCCGTGGGAACATTCGTTGTTGTGGGCAACGTACTTTCAGTTTCACTCAAGGAAGTTGCGCTGGAAAACACCTGTGCATTTCCTTCACTTCCGAACAATATCACCCGCTTGTTAAACGTAGCGATTCCATTTACCGTGGTTGGGACCGTAGTATCGGCAACATACAGATCCACCGAAACCAAAAAGTAAAAAACCATGTCAACAGAATAATAACCGCGTTTAAATGTAACCGGCTCTACATCAACCAAAGTCGTTAATAATGTTGCCGAACGTGCTCGCACACCGATTGCTTGGTTGACTATCAACTGATCATCGGGCGAAAAATAAAGTCTGAGATCTTCCAAGCAATCACGATCACAGCAAGAATCATACACACGTCCTGCATCAACACATACTGCTTCTTTAAATTGTTCAGCCATACAAAAATCCTCCTACATTCATTTTTGGGGTGAAGGCTTATGTTACACCGCTATGTTTCGGCGTCACTACCATACTATGAATTCGGAGGATAATTGTGTATTATTCTTTTTCTAATTTTGCGAATTTTTGCATTAATTTTTTTGTACCGACGGAATCAAAGGCAATGGTCAATAATACATCACCACCAACTGGAACAGCCTGTACCACCAAGCCGACGCCAAATGCCTTGTGTTTCACGCGGTCCCCTACTTTTAAAGGAGAAACCGTAGAAGGCTGTTGTATCGAAGCAGAATAGCCCGGTTTTGCACTACGGGACTGATTTGAGGAAGCGATTTGACCTGTAAACGAAGAAGACATGCCACTATCAGCACGAAAGAAAACTGAGCGTTCAGGTGGTAGACCCGCCTTGGTATGATCAACGCATTCCATAGGAATTTCTGCCACAAAACGAGATGGTCGATTTCGGTTGGTCATACCAAACAACAACCGTTGAAACGCATTGGTCAAATATAATTTTTGTTTGGCACGGGTAATGCCCACATACATCAGTCGTCGTTCTTCCTCAATTTCTTTGTCAGAGGAATATATTGATTGATTTCCGGGAAAAATCCCTTCTTCCATACCGGTAATAAATACCCTTGGAAACTCTAAACCTTTTGCGGCATGAAGAGTCATCATAACAACACAATCTTGATCGGCGTTATAGTTATCAATATCGGTCATCAAAGAAACGCCGTCTAAAAAGTCATCCAGCGAAGGCTGTAAGCTCTCATTTTCATATTGAATCATGCTACTGACCAATTCCTGGACATTTTCCTTACGTTCTTGACCTTCGTCTCCTTGTGCCAACAATGCCGCTAAATACCCGCTTTTTTCCAAAATAAATTCCAAAACTTGATGAGGCAACATCTGTTCCGCTTCACTAATAGCAGAGCAAATGCAGTCAGAAAACTGTTTCAACTTTGTTGCCGATCTTTGCAACTGGGCATATTCATCGCTATGACGAATCACATGAAACATAGAGACGCCCTGTTCAAAGGCAATGGAAGCGATTTTGTCAACCGTAGTAGTACCAATTCCCCTTTTAGGCTCGTTAATAATTCTACGCAACCGCAGATCATCGTTGGTGTTCACAACCAAGTGTAAATATGCCAAAGCATCTTTAATTTCTTTGCGATCATAAAACTTAAGACCACCGATTACTCGGTAAGGAATCCCCGAACGAACAAAAGCGTTTTCAATATTACTTGATTGTGCATTCATACGATATAGAACAGCAAAATCCGAATACCGCTTACCTTGACCGACATGGCTCAGTACTTGCTCGGCAATATATCTGGCCTCACCGAACTCATCGGCTGCGGTGTAGCAAGTGATTTTTTCCCCTTCACCTGCGTCTGTCCAAAGATTTTTTTCCTTTTGGTATTTATTATGCTTAATCACCGCGTTGGCAGCTTCCAAAATTGTTTCAGTCGAACGATAATTTTGTTCTAAACGTACCGTTTGGGCTTCGGGATATTCTTCTTCAAAACTTAAAATATTTTCAATGGTAGCACC
>JAZRFL010000120.1:0-24896 GCA_045661365.1 Acutalibacteraceae bacterium
CGTACATATCAATCGTTTGAGAGAAAAATTTAAAAACAAAGCCGATTTTGAAATTGTTGTTTACAATACTGTTTGGGGTGATATTATGTTTAACATTCTAGTTGTAGAGGATGACCAAAATGCCAGAAAATTATACGGAGCGGTGTTGGAACAAAACGGGTTTCATGCTGTTTTGACTTCCAATGCTTACGAGGCTTTTGAAAAATTGGATCACTGTTTTATTGATTTAATCGTATTGGATGTTATGTTACCAAATATGGATGGCTTTGCATTTGCAAAGGAATTGCGTGATGCAGGATGGCAAACGCCTATTTTGATGGCAACGGCACGTGAGACAATTATAGATAAGCGTCGCGGCTTTTCCATAGGATGTGACGATTATATGGTCAAGCCTGTGGATGAAGAGGAATTGATCTTACGAATTCGTGCGTTGTTGCGCCGTTCTCAAATTGCCAATGAACATAGAATTGTATTGAACCACACAGTATTTGATTATGATGGCTTAACCGTAACGGTGGATGGTCGAACGAAAATCTTACCACAAAAAGAGTTTATGTTGATTTATATCTTGTTATCATATCAAAATAAAATTTTTACCAGGCGTGCGTTGATGGATGAGATTTGGGATATGGACAGTGAGACCGATGAGCGTACCGTGGACGTACATATCAATCGTTTGAGAGAAAAATTTAAAAACAATCCCGATTTTGAAATTGTTACGGTACGTGGTTTAGGTTATAAGGCGGTGATGAAATGAATCGGTTTCAAAGACTTCGAACTTCATTGGTTCTATTAATTATGGCTATTATGTTGGTATCTTGTACGATTCCGACCATTGTTTTGTTGATCTTAAAAATGATGGGCTTTTTTGAGGGATATATTCATTGGACACCAATTATTTTAGCATGTACAATGCTTGGTATCAGCGTAGTTGTAGGAAGTTTGTTGTCTTTTTTGGTGGCTAAGCGTTTTTTAAAACCGCTTGACGAGCTTATAGAGGCAAACAAAAAAATTGCACAGGGTGATTTTTCTGTTCGAATTCAAGAAGATCCGGATCAAATTGGCGAAATACACGAATTGCTTCACAGTTTTAATCGTATGGCTGATGAACTACAAAGCATTGAATTCTATCGGAGCGATTTTATTAATAATTTTTCTCATGAGTTTAAAACGCCAATTATTTCTGTTCGCGGATTCGCAAAACAGTTAAAAAATCCAGATCTTTCACAAGAACAAAAACGCGAATATATTGACATTATCATAAATGAATCTGAAAAACTTTGTAATATGACGACAAATGTGTTGCAGATGTCAAAACTTGATAATCAAACAATGGTATGTGACAAGGTCACTTTTTGTTTGGATGAACAAATCCGTAACGTAATTTTACTGTTGGAAAGACAATGGTGTAAAAAAAATATACAATGGCAGTTAGAAATGCCTACTGCGGAATATTGCGGCAATCAAGAATTGATTGCGTTGGTTTGGAAAAATTTGTTGGAAAATGCAATCAAATTTGTAAGTGCTGATGGAACAATCAGGGTAGAAATTGCGGTAAGTGACCAACATGCTACAGTAAAGATCTCTGATAATGGATGTGGCATGTCACCCGAAACACAAGCACACATATTTGAAAAATTTTATCAAGGAGATACTTCTCACGCCAAAGAAGGCAATGGCCTTGGTTTATCTATTGTGAAGCGAATATTGGAATTGTGCGAAGGCAAAATTACGGTTGCAAGCGTTTTGGGGGAGGGAACTACATTTACCGTCATGTTGCCAATCATGCACGAGAAAACAGTAAAAGAAAAATAAACTTATCACCGAGATACACTTTTTGGAATACTATATAGCAACTGTAGTGCCAAGGAGTGAGCTGAATGAAGCAAACGATATTTGAAGAGTTGAAACGTCAGCAGCCGCAATTCTTTTTGGGTGCGAATTCCGGCGAAGGCTTTTATAATTGTTTTCAAGAAATCTACAAACCCAACGCTGGCGACCGGCTATACATTATCAAGGGCGGTCCGGGAATGGGGAAATCTTCTTTTATGAAACGAATGTCGTTGTTTATGGCATCATTGGGGCAACCGTGTGAATTGTTTTTTTGCTCTTCTGATCCCACGTCGCTGGATGGTGTTCGTTTCCCGACCATTCACACCTCATTTGTCGACGGTACAGCACCTCATATTATGGAACCGAGTTGTTTAGGGGTTTCTGAACGGTTGATTGATCTTAGTCGCTTTTTAGATTACGACAAAGTTGAAAAACACCGAGATGAGATTTTACCCTTAAGTCGGCAAAAAGCGTTGCTTCATAAAAAAGCAAGTCGATATGTGGCTGCGGCCGCCGGTTTGTTGAACGATAATTTTGTAATCGATTGTGAATATACTGATTTTAGCAAAATCAATGATACCGTAAATAAACTTTGCAAGACTTATTTGAAAAATAATTATAATGCAGTTGGGCACGAAACAAAATATTTTTTAAGCGGGATTTCAGTAAAAGGAACCTTGGTGTTTGAGGAAAGTTTACTCAAAATGGTGAGTCATATCGTTGCCGTTGAAGATGAATACGGTGCAACGTCGTCGGTTGTAATGTCCACCATCAGAAAAAAAGCGTTAGATGCCGGATATCATATTATTGTTTGTCCTTGTGCGATTTCTCCTAGTCATAAAATTGACCATATTATTATTCCGCAAGCAGACGTTGCATTTTGCACGGTGAATTCCATGTTACCGATTACATTGGATAATCAAAGACGCATTCACGCCAGGCGTTTTCGTGATACGGAGCAAATATCTGAGCGCCGACAACGATTGCGATTTAACCGACGTGCAGCAGAAGAATTGCTTGAAGGTGCCGGCCATTATATTTTTGAAGCAAATCAGGCTCACAGCCATTTGGAAACATTTTATGTTGCGGCTATGGAATTTGACGGTGTAAACCGCTTGGCGCAAACGGTCGAAAAAGAACTACTGAGTTTGATCGATCAAACAACTTAATTTGGTGAAAGAGCAAGCAATCAGCTTGCTCTTTTGTCATTTATAGTTCCGTGTATGCATAAGATTAGGGAGAAAAACATTTTGTTTTACAAAAAAGGTCGGTGTAGATTTTGTCGAAAAAAAAGCAAAAATTGGAAATGGATCTATTGTTTAAATTACCGCCGGGTACGCTTGGGACAGACAGCAAAATTATACTGATGGGGAATCGTGAATTGTGTATTGATGGCTGCAAAGGGGTGCTGGAATATACGACGGAATTAATACGATTAAACTTGGGCAATCGCATACTTAGGCTTGACGGTCGTAATTTATGTATTTGTGTTATGGAACATAACCGGGTAGAAGTCGAAGGATATTTTGCAAAGCTTGAATTTATATAAAGTAGGTGGAACTGATGAATCGATTGCTTGGTTGGTTTTGGGGATATGTAACGGTTTTAGTTACCGGCGAAGCTTGCGAGCGGTTTATGAATTTGTGCGGATTTTATAGTCGTGATGTATGGGATTTTCAAAAAAATCCGAACGGTTTGACGGTTAAGGTGAGATTGAGTGAATACAAAAATTTACGACATTCTGCCAAACGTACAGGGGTACACTTACATATTGAATCAAAGCACGGCTTTCCTTTCCTGTTGCGTCGTTATCGGTTTCGCTATGGAATCTTTGTTGGAATACTTGTGTTTGCACTACTTTTGAATACCTTGTGTGGAAGGATCTGGTCGGTTGAGATTCACGGAACAAGTTCATTAAAATCATACGATGTAACGTCTATGTTGCAATCAGTCGGGATTACAGAAGGGGTTAGAAAGGATGCCTTTGACTGGGCAACAGTACGGCAGAAAATTATGGAGCATAACCCTCAAATTTCTTGGATGTCTTTGAATCCTATGGGGACTGTTTTGTTTGTTGATATTAGTGAAACCGCAAAAGCGCCCGGTGTATTGGATCATAGTATACCGTGTAATCTTAAAGCGACCAAGGACGGTGTTGTCGTTTCAGTAAAAGTATATGCCGGTCAATCGTTGGTAAAAACGGGAGATGCGGTTGTAAAAGGAGATTTGCTGGTTAGCGGAGCGGTAGAGTATAAAAACGGGTGTACTGTTTTTCGTCATGCTTCTGCAGAAATCGTTGCACAAACCAAATATCATGTGTCGTTTGAAATTCCGCTTCGTCAAACTGTTCGACTACGCACAGGTCAATCTCAAATTCGACGTGTTATTCGTTTCTTTGGGATGCGTATACCTATGTATTTGGGAAGTGTAAAAGAAGAATATGAAACGCTTCATTCTTCTCATGAGGTTCGAATCAATAATAAAACATTACCAATAGGCGTGGACAGCACAATATTTCACTATACATCCGAAAAGGAAGTTGCGTTGACAGAGCAGCAAGCCCTGTCTCAAGCGCAGATGAAATTAAACGCATATAAAACAACTGAGTTGAACGATATGGTTATAAAGGAGGTCACCACTGACTATACCATTGACAAACAAGCGTTAACGTTCACCGCTGATTTTTTGTGCGAAGAAAATATATGTTTTGAAGAAAATATGTTGATTTTTTAATGAATAGTGTTATAATATCATTGATTATTAAGGGATTTTTGTTATTATTGTCAAAAAAATGAGGGTAGTAAATGTACGAGCAAGTGTTGAATATAGAACGTATGGATCATGCGATTGGTCTGTTCGGCAGCTTAGATCATAATGTTCGCCTGTTAGAACAAGCGTTTTCGGTATCAATTACTGTGAGAAACGGTGAAATGAAGATCGCGGGTTCGCCAAATGAAGTAACCGATTGCGTTTTAGCGGTACAGGGTCTGTTGAATTTGCTGAATAGCGGCGAAGTGTTGAATGATCAAAATATTGATTATGTGATCTCAATGGTCAAAGACGGTCAAGAAGATCGACTGGCCAAGTTGGTAGACAGCGACTGTATTTGCATCACTGCAAAGGGGCGCCCCGTTAAAGCCAAAACCATTGGGCAGCAAAATTACGTGCAAGCGATTCGTGATAATACGGTTGTTTTGGCAATCGGTCCCGCCGGTACGGGGAAAACCTATTTGGCGGTTGCACAAGCGGTACAGGCTTTTCGTGCCAAGGACGTGAATCGTATTATTTTAACTCGTCCCGCAGTAGAAGCCGGAGAAAAATTGGGCTTTTTGCCGGGAGATATTCAGCAAAAGGTCGATCCGTATCTTCGACCGTTGTATGATGCTCTGTTTGATATGTTGGGTGCCGAGAGTTTTATGAAATACCAAGAACGTGGCAGCATAGAAGTGGCACCGCTTGCCTATATGCGTGGGCGTACGCTGGATGATAGTTTCATTATTTTAGATGAAGCGCAAAACACCACACCCGAACAAATGAAAATGTTTTTGACACGATTGGGATTTCGGTCCAAAGTGGTGGTCACGGGCGATGTTACGCAAATTGATTTGGCTGACGGCAAACGATCCGGTTTAATGGAAGCGGTTTCTGTTTTGAAAAATGTAGATGATATTGCTGTCGTCACTTTGGGTGAAAAAGATGTGGTGCGTCACAAATTGGTACAATCAATAATTCGTGCCTATGATCAATATAATCAACGAAAAAGCAGAGAGGAAACGAAAAGGAGAGAGTTAGATGGAAAAGGTAAAGGTCATCATTAAAAACAATCAAAAAGACGTGAAAATTCCAACGGGTGTTCGCTTGTTGCTTCGTCGTTGTTGTAATGCAGTTTTGGTAATGGAGCGTTTTGATGATCCTGCAGAAATCTCCATTACGTTTGTCGATGAACAACAAATCCATGTTTTGAATAAAGAACACCGTAACGTTGATCGACCTACCGACGTGTTGTCGTTTCCGCTGGGAGAAAACGGTGAGTATGATATTAATCCGGAAAATGGTGCCAAAATGCTTGGAGATATTGTATTAAATATTCCTCGCGTGGTCCGTCAAGCAGAAGAATATGAGCATTCTTTCCGCCGTGAAATTGCTTACTTAACCGCCCATTCCATGCTTCATCTTTTGGGTTATGATCATGAATCCGGAGGGATCGAGTCGGTTCATATGAGAGAAAAAGAAGAAGAAGTTATGAATCAGCTTGGTTTGCAACGTAATAGTACGTATGCTTTAGAATAAACACGGTGAGGAGTTACTATGGAACAGCAAAAAACTGCCTTTATTGCCATTGTTGGGCGTCCAAATGCGGGTAAATCATCGCTGATGAACCGTCTTTTGGGTCAAAAAGTTGTGATCGTATCGGACAAGCCTCAAACCACTCGTACAAGAGTGATGGGTGTTTTGACCGAGGAAATATACCAATATGTTTTTATTGATACCCCAGGTTTTCATAAGCCGCGTACTGCTTTGGGTGAAAATATGATCAAAGCGGTAGGAGCTGGCATGGATGATGTTGACTTATGTATGTTGGTTGTCGATGCAACAAAAGAACCGTCGGCCATAGAAGATGAATTGATAGAAAAATTTAAGCAGCGGCATTTACCGGCCATCTTGATTATTAACAAAATTGATTTAGTGAAAAACAAGGAAGAATTAATGACGTTGATTGCAAAATACAGTCAGCGCTTCGATTTCGCTGCTGTTGTGCCTGTTTCTGCGCTTTCGGGTGATGGGGTGAATGAGATAAAAAAAGAAATTGCTCCCTTTGCGGTTGAAGGTTTGCATATGTTCGATGCCGACATGTTAACAGACCAACCGGAACGCTTGATTGCTGCAGAGTTGATTCGTGAAAAATTACTTCGTTTGTTAAACAAAGAAATACCTCATGGAATTGCAGTGGTTATCGACCGTTTTCACAGTCGTGAAGATGTTGATTTGATCGATATGGAAGCAACTATTTTTTGCGAAAAAGATTCTCACAAGGGTATTATTATTGGTAAAGGCGGTAGCATGCTTAAACGTGCCGCCAGCTATGCGCGTACAGATTTGGAACGATTTTTCGATTGTAAAGTTAATTTGCAATGTTGGGTTAAAGTGAAGGAAGATTGGAGAAATCGTGAGGGCTTAATTCATTCCTTTGGCTTAGATTCCTAAATTTAGCAGTTATAATATCTTGGTTACTCCTTAAACTATAGTTGGTTAAAGGAGTGTTGACTATGGATGAACGCACAAAGCAGGCGTGGAATAACTTTATAAACAGCGGTTCCGTCGCCGATTATTTAAGCTATAAACAACTACTGTCAAAGGAGCCAAAGTATGAAGTTTACCAGCACCGGGTTGATCATACGGGAATATCATGTGGGGGAGTCAGATCGTTTGGTGACCGTACTCACCCGTGACCATGGTTTGGTGCGCGCATTTGCTTCGGGAGCCAGAAGCGTAAAAGGGAAAAAACAAGCGGCAACGCAGTTGCTTTCATACGGTAACTTTGTGTTTTCCTGCAGCAAAGATATGTATCGGATCACCGAAGCCGAATGTTTAGACGTTTTCTTTGATTTGCGTAGTGATTTGGTTAAATTGTCTTTGGCTCAATATTTTTGCGAATTATGTGGTTGTTTGGCTCCCGAGCAAGATGATGCAACCAATTATTTGCGATTAATGTTAAATGGGCTAAAGTTTTTGGAACAAGAGCGTATATCCGCTCTTCAAGTCAAAGCGGTGATCGAGTTTTCTCTTTTGACCCTTAGTGGATATATGCCATACGTAGATGGTTGTCATGTGTGTGATAAAATGCACGAAAAAATGTATTTTGACCCATTGGCAGGGGTGTTGGCTTGTAAGGACCACAAAAGTCCCCCGGGAATTCCTGTCACAGTCGGTGTTGTGCAGGCGATTTTTCATATTACACATTCTCCACTTGAAAAACAGTTCTTTTTTAACTTGTCCGAAGTAGGTTTACATCTGCTTTCTACCATTAGCGAGGCATTTGTAGTTGCACAATTGGACAGAGAATTTAAAACACTTGATTTTTATCATAGTTTTGTTTGATATAAGGAATCTAAAATGGAACATACAATATTAGAAAAACATAGCAGGGTATTAGAATTGCCTAAAATCTTAGAGCGATTGTCTTTGTATTGCCATTGCGGTGATACGGTTGAAGCGGCCTTAAAGTTACAACCGCAAACACAATTGGCAGATGCACAACGACTGTTAGATCAAACAATAGAGGCTTACGAATTGACAGCACGTTACGGCGCACCGTCTTTTGGCGGTCTTTCCAACGTTAACGGTTGTTTGACTCGTGCCTCCGCAGGCGGCACATTGTCTATGGCAGAACTTTTGCGCATAGGGGAAACTCTTCGCTTGATCCGTTCTCTAAAGCAATGGCAAGAAAACCATGCATCCAACGGTGTTGCATTGCAACCGTATTTTGAGGTTTTACAACCCAATACCTATTTGGAGAATAAGATCTTTACCGCTATTATCAGCGAAGAGGAGATGAGCGATCAAGCATCACCTGCGCTGGCGGATATCCGTCGTAAGATACGTAGTGCTTCCGGTAAAATCCGCGAACAATTGGACCGATTTATTCGCAATAAAAATACACAAAAATATTTGCAAGATGCGATTGTAACTATTCGTGGAGGCCGTTTTGTTGTACCGGTTAAGGCTGAACATCGTGGGGACGTTTCCGGTTTGGTACATGATACCTCGTCATCCGGATCAACCTTGTTTATTGAGCCGACAGTTGTCGTTGAAGCCAATAACGAAATAAAGGTGTTGGAGTCAAAAGAACGGGAAGAAATAGAACGGATTTTGGCGCAACTGTCTGCTGAAGCGGGAAGTTTTGGCGAAGGAATCTCGTTGGGTTTTGTTGCTTGCTGTGAGTTGGATTTGATTTTTGCCAAAGCAAAAATGGGGTTTGATATGAAAGCGTCACAACCTCTGTTAAATGACAAAGGATTCATTTCCATAAAAAAAGGTCGTCATCCCTTGTTGGATCCGCAAAAGGTTGTGCCTATCGATATTCGATTAGGGGATGAATTTGACACGTTGGTCATTACCGGTCCCAATACCGGCGGTAAAACCGTATCATTAAAAACTTTGGGTCTGCTCACGTTAATGGCTATGTGTGGTTTTATGATTCCGGCAGGAGACGAAAGTCACCTTTCGGTGTTTGAAAATGTTTTTGCAGATATTGGCGATGAACAAAGCATAGAGCAATCGTTGTCTACGTTTTCTGCTCATATGACCAATATGATCGAGATTTTAAAAGCAGTCAATGATCGTAGTCTGGTATTGGCGGACGAGTTAGGTTCGGGTACCGACCCGGTAGAGGGCGCCGCACTTGCAACCGCGATTTTGGAAACTTTGCGGTTGCGTGGTGCACGAATCGCCGCTACTACACACTATGCCGAATTAAAAGCGTTTGCTTTGCAAACCGTAGGCGTTGAAAATGCTTGCTGTGAATTTGACGTTGCTACTTTACGGCCGACCTACCGTTTGCTGATCGGTATGCCGGGGCGCTCCAATGCTTTTGCTATTTTGCATCGTTTGGGAATGGAAGAGTCGGTCATTGATCGATCTCGCAAACTGGTTTCTGACGAAAGTCGTAAGTTTGAACAAGTAGTGGAAAAACTGGAACGTTCCCACACGGACTTGGAAGCAGAACGAATTGAAATCGCTCAATTAAAACAACAGGCGCGTGAACTTTCGCAACAGGCTACTGCGGATCGGTTGGCGCTTCAAAAGGAAAAGGAAAAAATCCTGCAAGAAGCGAGGAGATTATCCGGCGATATTGTTGCAAAAACGCGAGCACAAGCTCAACAAATGATGGATCAATTGGAGAAACTTAAAAAGGAATCTAACAGCCAAAATGCGGCACAAATGATTCGTCGTGCCAAAGCAGAAATTAGCGGTAGCATGCGTCGTTTAGAAGATTCTGCCGATCCTGTCGACCAAGTTAGCGGTCCTGTTTATCACTTGCCCAGACCGCTTAAAGCAGGCGACAACGTACTAATTTCGGATATTGATAAAAAAGGCGTTGTTCTTACACCCACCGATTCTTCCGGTTACGTTTACGTTCAAGCAGGCATTATTAAAACAAAAGTAGCGGAAGGAAATTTGCGCCTACTTGAAAATGAAAAGCCTCAAATGCCGAAAACAGAAAAACGTATCATTGGGATCGAATCACGAGGGCTTCGCAAGGTTTCTACCGAGTTAGACTTGCGGGGTAAAGCTTCAGACGAAGGTTTGGTTGAGGTAGACCAATTCATTGACCAAGCGGTATTAACCGGTATTGAAACCGTCACCATCATTCATGGCAAAGGTACCGGGGTATTACGACAAGCGGTTCGCCAACATTTAAAAACTCATCGTAGTGTCGCTTCCTTCCGTCGGGGTCAATACGGTGAAGGGGAAGATGGCGTAACGGTTGTAACTCTAAAATAATAAATTATTTCCTTTAAGGAGGAATTAAAAATGTCTTGTCAAAACCAAAAAACTACTATTCCATATTTTGCCAATGCGGATGGCTTTTGCTATCCCTTAACCAATTTCAGAGTGCCTGAAAACGGTGTGGTTACATTGTATCAATGCAACGCAGGGTACAACCCCATTTACGACGTACATACCGACTGTATGCTCGCTTATGTATATGGCATTAACAACGGTGGCGCGTTGGACAGTTGGGTAAAGCATAAACATACCTATAATGATAACACGGTAATTGGTTTAATGGTTGCCATTAACCGCGACAGCGGCGAATATGTGGAAGAATATGCCGGTGAACGTGGTCTTATGGACGTACAGACTCGTGCCGACGGTACCTTCCGCCAACATTCTACCATGGGACCCCATAATATTTATTATATGGTTCCGACTGAACCCTACGTGGAATACAAATGGAAAGTGTTGCAACACTTTTTAGACACCGGTCACGTCAAAGTGGTTACCTTTGAAGAACCGGAATTGTGGAACGATGCCGGATATTCTAAGGGTTTTCAAGAAGAATGGGAAAAATTCTATGGTTTTGCTTATCAACGGCAAGAAGAATCTGCTACCGCAAGATATCGTAGCCAATATTTAAAAGCCTATTTGTTCCACGATGCCGTTCGTAAATTGGCACAACGGGTAAAAGCCAACTACCCCGGTGTGCAAGTGATTTTGCCTACCCACAGTATCGACGATTACTGTGCTCACGGTATTGCTACCAACCTTTCTATGTTTGCATCGGTAGACGAAGTGGATGGCTTTATCGGTCAAACTTGGTCAGACGGTGTGGTACGTCCCTTGCCCTTTGCTGGGGAAGAATGCGAAAATCCCTTTGCTACCGCCGTTACCCAATATCGCTCTTATCGTCCTTTCTTGAAACCCGAACACGCCTTGTATTTGTTGCAAGACCCTGCTTCGGACAACCCCGATATTACCCAACCCGAAAAAGAAGAACGTTGGAAGAAAACTGTAGTTGCCTCTATGATGCAAGATGACTCGGTGGTTTCCCAGTTCACCATTTGGCCCCAACGTGCTTTTTCTGCCGCT
Organism: Acutalibacteraceae bacterium; assembly: GCA_045661365.1. Lineage (GTDB taxonomy): Bacteria > Bacillota > Clostridia > Oscillospirales > Acutalibacteraceae > UMGS1484. The sequence goes on from JAZRFL010000120.1 coordinate 11,428, forward strand.
TCTTCCGATTATCGTTCCATTCAGTTGAACGTTTATAAAATGTACTATGATTTACCCAAATTGAAAGGGAATATCTATGCAGGCTCCGCAGGCATTGGCTTTGCGCTGTCCGATACTGCCAGCTGGTGTATCGGTAAAAATCATCAGGTAACCGAAAAGAACTTGGCTACCATTTTCGGCATTTCCATGCAATTGATTGAAGATTGCATTTTGCCCGATATTATTGCTTTGGATATGCTCACCGACGTAAAGCAATTGGCTCATATGCGTGTTTTGCTGGTGTCTTACGACGCCATGAAACCTTTGAACGAGCAAATAGGGCAAGTGCTGGCCGATTGGGTGAAACAAGGCGGTCGTTTGTTGGTTGTGGGTTGTGACGATGACTATACCCATGTAGAAGATGCTTGGTGGGTCAAAAAAGGTACCACCCCCGTTGAAGATTTGCTTGCTCGTGCAGGTGTCAATGCCAAACGCAATTCGGTTGGTGTTGATTCGGTTGTTCCTGCCTTTAACGGCAAGGCTATGGCTGATTCTTGTGCCATTCCCGCTGATTATGCCAAACGTACCGTTACCTATGTTGGGGAAGAAATTGCGCCCTTTATTACCGCAGGGGAAAATGTGCTTGGCTTTACCGCCAAAGCAGGGGACGGCTTAATTGGCGTATTGGGCTTGCCTTCGGCTTATTTTGCTCTTTCCCGCGAAACCGCCGATTGGTTGCGTGAACTGTGGAAATTGATGTTGGAAGGCGACGCTGAAGGCTATGTGCCTGCCGATACACTTGCCGTTGTTCGTGGCGGCTACGTTGCCCTTTGGGGTTCCAAGGATTTAACCCTGAATCCCGATAAAATTTATTTGGATTTGTTTGATTACGATATGAAACCTCTGCAAGGCGGTACGTTGGCAAAAGGCTTAACCGCTTTCTATTATGATGTAACCGATGCGGTCAATGCAGGCAAACCTACCTTGCTGTTCACCGGCGGTGTAGAAACTTCTGACCGTGTGGTAACCGACCATTCGGTGCAGTTTACCATTGCCCATCCGTCCGAATCTTACTCCAGCTCTATGCTGTTTAACGGCGGTAAAAAGATTGCTTCTATCAAAGCTGTATCTGCATCGGGCGTTGATGCAAACGTTGTTCAAAAGGCTTATGAAGCACAAGATATGTTGCTTTTGAAGATTGACGCCGTTCACGTAAACGACCCCGTAACCGTTACCGTCACTTGGGAGGACTAATCCAATGAAATTGTTGGTGATTTCGGATGTTCATAGCAATATCAATGCTTTGCGTGCTATCGAAAATCAGGAAGGCTCTTGGGATGCGGCTTTGTTTGCAGGGGATATGATTGACTTTGGCTTGCAACCCCGTGAGGTGGTTGGTTGGATGCGTGACCACAATGTAATAGCCGTGGCAGGCAATCACGATACCGGTTTGGCACAAATTTATAACAATGGATTTAAACCTATTGATGATCCGTTGAAAGCCAAGAGTTTTTGTGAACACAATCTTTCGTTGTTAACGCCGGAAGATATGGCGTACGTTTCGGCTTTGCCTTTGGAAATTACGGTGGAGTTTGACGGAATCACCTACTTTATGACCCATATTTACGATTATAACGATGGTCACGCGATTTTGCATCATTTGGAACAATATCATTCCATTGACTCATTTGAAGAATATTGGCAGCAAAAAGTGGGCAAAATCGAAGGCAAACGGTGTTTGATTTTGGGCGACTCTCATCATTGTATGATGTTGCAACTGAACAAAGATACGTTTGTAATCAATCCCGGTGCCGCGGGGTACAATTTAGGGGCTGATTCTGCCTATAAAGGGGCAAGTTATATCGTGATTGAAGATGGTGCACCGTACTTTAAATTTGCCGATTACGACACCGATGAAGATTTTGAAACGGTTATGACCAAAATGACCGAGTTGGACGAATGGCAACGGGCGACAGGACATGCCATTTTTAGACCGGGAAAATAGACGATATATAACAAAAAGCGAGGTGAATTTCACCTCGCTTTTAATTGTGCTAATTACTTAATATCATATTTTTTTACATAGTCAAGAGCGATATCACGAAAATGTTCGTGTTTGAAATTTCGTTTGATATCAGTTGTATCAATATAGTAACCTGTTTTTAGATTTTGGATGATTGCTTCTGCAACAAATGCTTCAAAGATGAATTCATCATTAAATGCGGCTTCGATATCTGTGTTCATACCTTCGTTAATTCCATTTATTGCGTAGCGATAAATGATATTCTCTTTTCCCAAAAGTTCACCCATAGTTTTCAAACTATTAATCCCACCTATCATATCACTTACATTGATTTTTCCTTTGAATGAAAACGTGGATTCACCCGAACGAAGAAGATAATCTGTTGTTGTTTCAAGAACATCTGCCAAATCTGTTAATATAGATATATCGGGATATGTTTCTCCACGTTCCCATTTGCTGACAGCTTGAAAAGACACGCCCAATCGTTCGCCAAGTTCTGTTTGTGTAATGCCTTTTTGCGTACGTAAAAAAGTAATTGTTTTTCCAAACTCTTTGTTATTAATCATTGAAATACCTTCTTTACTTGTTAGTTAAGCCGACCTACAAGCATATTATATCTTTTGGCTTGCTATCTTTCAATAACTCGTTGGATGAGTTTTGATTTTGCTTATTCAACCAGACAAATGAAAAGGTGTATATTTTTTTGATTTACAAATACAACATCACGATTTGAAATTAAAGGAGTTTTTATATATGAAAGTAACAGGTATAGTTAGAAGAATTGACAACCTTGGTTGTGTGGTTATACCAAAAGAAATCAGAAGAACAATGAGGATAAGAGAAGGAGACCCGTCCCATACAACATTGACACCAATCGACAGGTTTTGTGTTGCAATACATAGTGTGGTGGAGAGATATAAAGAAACAGCGGAGTGAAATCACTCCGCTGTTGTTGTCTTAGCTTAAATTCCAATAATCATCTGATTTGTAAAAATCCACTTTATCTCCGCCGTCGATATCACATATAAAAACATTTGTTGTCTGTCCCTTATCATTAAGCACGGTATATGCCAAACTATTATTAACCCATTGCATTTCATTTACATTTGAATCTTGAGTAATTAATTCAACCTCAGAACCGTCTTTTAGACATCTATAAATGCGGGATTTATCATCTAAATTGACATAATATATATAGTCGCCACGCATTATAATGCCCCTTAAGTAACAACCTAAATCTATTTGGCTATTCATAGAACCATCTGGTTTGATTTTATATAATTTATGCTTGAATTCCTCATCACTTTTGCTATCGGACATATAGTAGATATACTCGCCATCAAAAATTGGAAAGAATGAGCGTTGGTCGTTGATGCGCGTATCTTTCTTTTGTTTCATATCATAAATATGTAGAGTCATATCATCTTTATCATCTTGATAAAGAATATAATCTCCAAAAACAGAAAAATAATAAACGGGTTTTTCTAAAATAGCTTCTACATTTCCGCCATCAAGGTTGCAACGGTATAAATGAGAGGAGTCTTGTGTAACACCGTTAATATTTTCGTCGAAAATTTCTTTTGTAGTATAATAAATGTAATTATCAACTAACTGGATAGAGTCTTGGTGTTCTTTAACAATAACCTTAGATTCTTCACCTGAAGAACGAACTTTTATTAATTCGCAAGCAGTTTCAGTAACTTGACTGTAATAGATATACCCGTTTTTTACCGCTTGGCAGGTTGCGAGGTATGAGTTGGTGTCATTATCAATTACTGTCCAATCAGAATTATCGTATCGAACTTTAACTAATTCGCCTTTGCCTGTTTCTCCACCCCACGCTCCATATATCCAACTGTTGTCATAACAAAAGGCATTCAAATTGTGTCTGTTGCTTTGAGTTATTACAATATTTTCAAGCTGCTCAATTGTAATATTATTCATATCTATTAGCACTGTTGATGAAGAACTCTTATTGAAATTAGATGTATCGCCATTTTTGTCTGTTGAAATTTCGCTACTGCTTCTCTTATTACAGGCGGACAAACAAAAAACTAATGTTATAGCTAAAATAAACGATAAAACCTTTCTCATTTTTATTCCCCTTTTCAATGGATGTAGTATGTATATTATATCACTAAAATAGTTTTATTTCAACTTAAAATAAAACACAATCGATTTTGTTGTTGTCAAACAGTATAAATTCCCACAAATCACAAATAATAGTATCACTATTTGAATTTAAAGGAGAATTTATATATGAAAGCAACAGGAATAGTTCGTAGAATAGACGACCTTGGTCGTGTTGTTATCCCAAAAGAGATCAGAAGAACGATGCGGATAAGAGAAGGAGATCCACTTGAAATTTTTACAAGCAATGATGGGGACGTAATCTTTAAAAAATATTCTCCCATTGGGGAACTTGCCAATTTAGCCGCCCAGTACGCCGAAGTGATGGGTAAGGGAAGTGCTTTGTCGGTTATTATTTGTGATCGAGATGGCTGTGTGGCGGCATCCGGTGTATCAAAACGTGAGGTTTTGGAACGTCGGTTAACCGCGCAATTAGAAGATTTGATGGAACAACGAAAAAATTTTGTATTGACCTCGGGTTATGAAAAGCAATTAACACCTCTTGAAGGGGTAGAGCGCCAGGCTTCGGTTGCTATTCCCATAATCGCCGCAGGTGATGTAGTGGGGGCAGTATGTATGCTTGCGGCAGAAAGCGGTGCGATTCCCACCGAAACCGATGTAAAGGTAGCACAAGTAGCAGCGGCATTTTTGGGCAAACAAATGGAAGAATAAAAATAAAACGGCGGAACAAAATTCCGCCGTTTTATTTTATAATAATGTTACGTGATTACATACCGCTGAAAATTGCCAATACTGCCGACAGTACATATAAAACGGGGCATAAAACAGAAGCAATTTTACAATAACCGGGTAAAGTACCGGTTTCTTTGATTGCAGAGCAACCCTTTTGGTAAGCAATATAAAAGAAAATAAATAGTGGTGCGGTTAAAAAGCACAAATATAAGTTAAGAAATTCAATCAAAACAACCGAAATATTAAAGGCAATCAACACCGCTTGCAAAGCAATCATAATGGTAATTGCTTTTTTCTTTTTACCGCTCAACTCTTGATTGGCTTCCACAATCGGGTCACCGTATTTGTCGTATTTCATAAACGGTCCTTCTTTCTCGTGAAAAACACTTGCTTTTTTGACTTACAACGATTATCATAATACAGAGTATGAAAAAAATCAAGTGGATTTGTGAGGGAGAACATGAAAATTCGCAAAGCTACCGTTTGGGATATTCCTGCAATTATAGATTTGTTACGGTTAAGGATTCAATGGATGGACGAAATGAATCTATACCAATGGAACAAAACCGATTATTTGGGAGTTTATCCGTATTCCTATTTTGTATACCGAGTAGAGCAAGACGATTTATATGTTGCCGAACACAATCAAGCGATTGTAGGGGTTATGGCGTTGTTACGTGATGACCCTCGTTGGACTGTTCCTGCCAAGTCGTTGTATGTGCACCATTTGGCAACACACCCCGAACAAAAAGGTTTGGGGGTAACCATGTTACACTTTGCCGAGCAAGAAGTTTTGGCAATGGGTGGCAGCGTATTGCGGTTAGATTGCCAAACGGTTAATTTGGCGCTGAACCAATATTATGAACGTTTGGGTTATAGGTGCGTGGGTCGTTGTATAGACGGCGCATATGAAGGTAACTTAATGGAAAAACAGTTATAGTTAATTCCAATGTTATGCGAAAGGAAGATGGCATATGATTAAATTAGACCCGCGGTTACAGTTGGTTGCCGACATGGTCGACTGTGATTGTCGGTTGGCAGACGTTGGCACCGATCATGCTTATTTGCCTGTTTATTTAATAGAGCAAAATAAAATTGAATATGCCATTGCCTCTGATTTACGTTCGGGTCCACTTGCTCACGCTTTGGCGGCAGTAACCGCCGCAGGTTTGGAAAAACAAATTGAATTAAGACTGTCTGACGGGTTAGACCAAATTGCCGCCCACGAGATTGACTGTGTGGTTATGGCGGGTATGGGCGGTATTTTGATTACACAATTGTTGTTGCGGGCGTCTTGGCTTAAAAATGATACCAAAACTTTGGTGTTACAACCCATGACCGATGCACCTTTGCTACGCTCATTTTTGGCAGAGCAAGGGTATGAGATTGTTGCCGAGCGTGCAACCGGTGACAACAAACACACCTATACCGTAATAAAAGCCAAATATAGCGGAAATGTGCGGTTGTTGACACCCTTGCAAGCAACGGTCGGGTTGTTAAATCAACCGTTGGGTGAAGCTGAAAAACGCTTTTTACAAAAGGAACAATCTGCTTTGGCAAAGCAAATCAAAGGGCTTACCATGGCGGGTAAAGAGCGTGACGTTGCTGAAATAATGCCGCTTTATCAAGAGTTGACAGAATTGTTGGGAGGTAAATAGCATGACCGTGAAAAATGTTTACGAAGCATTGCAATCTATAGCTCCGTTTGAAACACAAATGGGGTTCGACAATGCAGGCTTGTTGATTGGTTCAAACTCCCAATCGGTTACTAAGGTTGGTGTTGTTTTAGACGTGACACCTTCCGTAATTGCTGACGCAATCGAGCAAGGGGTGGACTGTATTGTCAGTCATCATCCTATTATTTTCTCGGCTTTAAAATCTATTCCCGAACCAAGTGTGGTATATCGTGCAATTCGTAACGATATTGCTGTTATTTCTGCACACACCAATTTAGATGCGGCAATCGGCGGTGTTAACGATATTTTGACCTCGAAACTAAAATTAATCGACGTTGTCCCTTTAGGGTTATCCCATGAATCTATACCACCTATGGGGCGAATCGGAAATTTGCCAAAGGCTATGACCGATCGTGAATTTGCTGTGTTTGTTAACGAAGTTTTGCAGACACGTGTCAAATATGTTCCTACCAATAAATCAATTGAACGCGTTGCGGTATGTGGGGGTGCGGGTGCCGATTTTTTCGATGCGGCCATGGTTGCAGGTGCGCAAGCTTTGGTAACGGCAGAGGTTAAACATCATGTGTTTTTGGCGGCAAAAGAAGCAGATTTTATGTTAATCGATGCCGGACATTATGAAACTGAACAACCGGTAATCGAACCGCTGTGTCAAAAACTTTCTCGCATTATATCTGTTCCTGTTGTGGTTTTGGAACAATCATCTCCCAACCGGTACATTTGAAAGGAATTGTTATGAAAATAAGAGAGCGTTTAAAAGTTGCTTGGCGATTGTTTGTTATATTTTTTAAGATCGGTGCGTTTACCTTTGGCGGTGGATACGCCATGATTCCGTTGATTCAACGAGAAACGGTAGAAAATCATCGCTTGATTGATGAATCGGATATTTTAGATATTGTTGCCATTGCTGAATCGACTCCGGGACCAATTGCAATTAATTCCGCTACGTTTATAGGATATCAAGCCACAGGTGTTTTAGGCTCATTGGCGGCTACATTAGGAGTGGTTTTGCCTTCGTTCGTAGTTATATTGGCTATATCGTTTTTTTTGCGTCACTTTATGGAATATGATATGGTGCGGTATGCTTTTTTCGGTATTCGCGCAGGTGTGGTTGCTTTGGTCGTTAAGGCTTTTGTATCCATGTATAAACAATGTCCTAAAGGTTGGCTTTCATATGTTATTGCATCGTCTGCTTTACTATTGTCGGTGCTGACTGATGTAAGTACGATTTTTATCATTATAGGAGCCGGTGTTATAGGGTTGATTACCTATCTTTTTCTTACGAAGGAAGGAGACAAGGTATGATTTATTTGGAATTGTTTTTAACTTTTTTTAAGATCGGTGCCTTTACGTTTGGTGGCGGCTATGCCATGTTACCCTTTATTCAAGAAGAGGTTTTGGCTCATAAATGGGCAAGCATGGATGAATTGATCAATTTTGTAGCTGTTAGCGAAAGTACACCCGGTCCTTTTGCAGTTAATATTGCAACCTACGTTGGTTCTGAAATTGGCGGTGTTTTCAGTGCTTTTTGTGCTACACTTGGGGTTGTTTTGCCGTCGTTTATTATCATTTTGATTGTTGCTAAATGTTACTTGGCGTTTAAAAACAGCCGTATGGTAAAAGGGGTCATGTCCGGATTGCGGCCTGTTACGGTGGGACTGATTGGCGGCGCAGTTTTAACCATAGGGCAAACGGTGTTTTTTCCCGTTGCTTTTTCGTGGTCGGTATTGGAAACAACTTCGTTTTGGTGTGCGTTAGCTATTGCTTGCATTGCGGTGGTTATGGCTTTTAAAAAAGTACATCCTATTATCATTATTGCCTTGTCTGCTGCCGTGGGAATCGGTTTGGGCTATTTGGGTATTTGGGGGTAGGTTATCAATGATTACACTGCAAGATTTAAAAAATAACGAAGATATTACCGTTTTGATTCAAAGTGCTGACAAATCATTGTGCGCTTTGGGGTTTACCGAACATAGCTTTGCGCATGTTGGTAAAGTCGGTGATACCGCTGCCAAAATTTTAAAAACATTGGGTTTTTCAAAACGAGACGTTGAGCTTGTGGAAATTGCTGCTTATTTACACGATATTGGTAATATGATCAATCGTGTCGACCACTCGCAAAGCGGCGCGCTGATTGCTTTTCGTTTGTTGCGTGAAATGGGCATGGAAATGCAAGAGGTTGCAGAGATTACCACGGCAATAGGTAACCACGACGAAGGATTTGGTGTACCTGTAAGCCATTTATCTGCGGCTTTGATTTTGGCGGATAAATCTGACGTGCGTCGCAGTCGGGTTCGTAATACCGACGTAAGCAGTTACGATATTCATGACCGAGTGAATTACTCGGTTCGTGCGGCTCAATTGGTATTTAGCGATGACAATAAAAAAATCATTTTAATGCTGGATATTGATGCTAAATTCAGTTCGATTATGGATTATTTTGAGATTTTTATGGACCGAATGATCATGTGCCGTAAGGCGGCTGAATATTTGGGCCTTGAATTTAAAATGATTATAAACGGACAAAAGCTTTTGTAATAATTTCTTCTTGCCGATTGTCGATTTTGGGGTTGACATTACATCTATGGTATGTTACAATTTTTAAAGAAATTTTGGCGCCTTATATAGTAGTGCAAGAAGGAGATCATTATGCGACTGCGTTTGAAACAATCTGTCATTGAGAGAAATGAAAATGGATTGCTTTCTTGCCGTTATTTAGACGGTGTTTCTGTCGACATTTTCAATAATTATAGTGTTTTTCCCGGTTTTGCAGATGTACATGTACATTTGCGAGAACCGGGTTTTTCTTATAAAGAAACTATTGCTACCGGCACAAGTGCTTGCGCCGCGGGCGGTTATACCGATGTGTGCTCTATGCCTAATTTGAATCCTGTTCCCGACAGCGTAGAGCATCTGCAAGAACAGTTGAATATTATCGAAAAAGACGCAGTCATTCGTGTGCATCCTTATGGTGCCATTACGGTGAAGGAGCATGGGGAAATACTTGCGGATTTGCAAGGTATGTGTGAAAATGTTTCCGGTTTCTCGGACGATGGTCGTGGCGTACAAAGTAGTGATATGATGTTAAGTGCCATGAAACAAGCTGCCTCGCTCGGCAAAGTAATTGCCGCCCACTGTGAAGACAACAGTCTGCTCAATGGCGGATACATCCATGCAGGTGAGTATGCCGCCGCACACGGGCATAAAGGGATTGTCAGTGAAAGCGAATGGGGACCAATTGCCCGCGACATTGAACTGGTGAAACAAAGCGGTTGCTCCTATCACGTTTGTCACGTGTCCACGAAAGAGAGCGTAGATGTCGTAGGAAAGGCAAAAGCGGCAAGGGTCGATATTACTTGCGAGACGGCACCCCATTATCTTGTTATGTGTGACAAGGATTTGCAGGAAGATGCTCGTTTTAAAATGAATCCACCCTTGCGTAGCGATGAAGACCGCCTCGCCTTGATTGAGGGAATAAAGGACGGCACCATTGATATGATTGCCACTGACCACGCTCCCCATAGTGCTGAAGAAAAAGCCAAAGGTTTGGCAAACAGTGCAATGGGTGTGGTTGGCATTGAAACCGCATTTCCTGTAATGTATACCTATTTGGTCAAAACAGGAGTCATTACCATGGACAAGTTGTTGGATCTGATGGTCTATGCCCCTCGTAGGCGCTTCGGATTGCCATTGAACCCCGAACAAGATTTCTGTGTGTATGATTTAGATGCAGAATATATGGTGGATCCCGAAACCTTTTTATCTAAAGGAAGAAGTACGCCTTTTACGGGATGGAAGGTACGAGGTAAATGCTTATTAACGGTGTGTGGCGGTAGGATCGCCTATCAACACCCCGATTTTGAATGGAAGGAATAATGAATATGGTACAAGCGATTTATACCATTAAAGAAAATACGGCGCTGACCGCGTTGGTTTATAAAATGGTGTTGGAAGGGGATACCTCAGCCTTAACCGCCCCCGGTCAGTTTGTAAATATTCAGTTAGAAGGCAAGTTTTTACGTCGCCCCATTTCTGTTTGTGATTATGATGAATCTACCATCACTTTGCTCTATAAAGTGGTAGGAGAGGGCACCGAACAAATGGCGCAAATGACCGCAGGACAAACCCTTGATGTTTTGGTTGGTCTTGGCAACGGCTTTAGTACTGCAAATAGTGGCGAGGCCCCCGTTTTGATCGGCGGTGGTGTGGGTGTACCTCCTATGTATAATTTGTGCAAAGAGTTGCTGAAAGAAGGCAAAATGGTACATGTGATTCTTGGGTTTAACACCAAAGATGAAATTTTTTACGAAGAAGAGTTTAAAGCGTTGGGTGCTACTGTCTATGTAACAACTGCCGACGGCAGTTATGGTACCAAGGGTTTTGTAACCGACGTGCTGAAAGATTTAAGCTATACATATTTTTACACTTGCGGACCAATGCCCATGTTCAAGGCAATTGAAGCCACCGCAGTTACAAGTGGTCAATATAGTTTTGAAGAACGCATGGGTTGCGGTTTTGGGGCTTGCATGGGTTGCTCTTGCAAAACCAAATACGGTAATAAACGTATTTGCAGAGAAGGCCCTGTGCTGGAACGGGAGGAAATAATATGGTAAACACAAAAGTGAATTTGTGCGGAATCGAGTTAGAAAATCCCGTCATTCCCGCCAGCGGAACCTTTGGTTTTGGCTATGAATTTGCCGAATTGTACGACATAAACTGTTTGGGTACTTTTTCTTTTAAAGGCACCACGTTAGATCCTCGTTTTGGGAATCCTACTCCCCGCATTGCAGAATGTACTTCGGGCATGATCAATGCGGTTGGTCTGCAAAATCCCGGCGTAGAAAAGGTGATCAGCGAAGAACTACCCAAACTCGCCCGTTGCTTTCATAAACCTGTTATGGCCAATGTAAGTGGCTTTTCGGTGGAGGCATATGCAGTAACCTGTCGTTTGTTAGATGCGCAAGATCAAGTCGGTTGGTTGGAAGTGAACATTTCTTGTCCTAACGTACACGGTGGCGGCATGAGTTTCGGCACCGATCCTGCCCAAGCGGCGATTGTTACCAAAGCGGTAAAAGAAGTCACTACCAAACCGGTGATTATTAAGCTTTCTCCCAATGTTACAGACATTGTTTCGATTGCCAAGGCGTGTGAAGAAGCGGGAGCGGACGGCATTAGCTTGATCAACACCTTGCTTGGGATGCGCATTGACCTGAAAACAAAGAAACCCGTTATTGCCAACAAAATGGGAGGCTTTTCTGGTGCTGCTATTTTCCCTGTAGCTGTACGTATGGTGTATCAGGTCTCCCAAGCTGTGAACATTCCCGTGGTGGGCATGGGCGGTGTTTCTTCTGCCAAAGACGTGATTGAAATGATGCTTGCCGGTGCTACTGCCGTTGAGGTGGGCGCCGCAAACCTTGTGAATCCTTGTGCTTGTCGTGATATTATCACCGATCTGCCCAAGGTGATGGAACAATATGGTATTAAAGATTTGAACGATATTATTGGAGGTGCCCACTAATGGGAAAAGACGTAATTATTGCCTGTGACTTTGCAGGCGCAGAACAAACTTATGAATTTTTAGAAAAATTCGGCGACAAACGTCCCTTTGTAAAAATCGGGATGGAGTTGTTTTATGCCGCAGGCCCTTCTATTGTTACCAATTTAAAAGAGCGTGGTCATAAGGTGTTTTTGGATTTGAAATTGCATGATATCCCTAATACTGTGCGCAAATCCATGGCAGTTTTGTCCGGCCTCGGTGCCGATATGGTTAACCTGCATGCCGCAGGTACTATCGATATGATGAAAGCCGCTTTGGAGGGTCTTACTCGTCCCGATGGCACTCGTCCCTTGTTGATTGCTGTTACTCAGTTGACCTCTACCAGCCAAGAGCGTATGGAAAATGATTTGTTAATTAAAGAACCCATTGACCAAGTGGTACTTCATTATGCCAATAATGCTAAAATTGCGGGGCTGGACGGCGTTGTTTGCTCTCCGTTGGAAGCAGGCAAAGTCCACGACCATTGTGGCCGTGAGTTCTTTACTGTTACTCCCGGTGTACGTTTTGCTGACGGAGATGTGGGTGACCAGGTTCGTGTTACCACTCCCGAAAAAGCCAAAGAAATCGGTTCTGACTATATTGTTGTGGGCCGTCCTATTACTGCGGCTGAAGACCCCTTGGCAGCCTATGAGCGCTGTGTAAATGAATTTGTAGATTAAGTATAAGGAGATAGATGATTATGAGAGAACAACAAATTGCCAAAGACCTTTTGTCGATTAGTGCGGTATTTTTTCGTCCCGACGAACCCTTTACTTGGGCATCCGGTATTAAAAGCCCTGTTTATTGCGACAATCGTTTGATTTTGACTGCTCCCCAAGTACGTCAACACGTAGAACAAGGTCTTGCAGAATTGATTAAAGAAAACTTCCCCGATGCCGATGTGCTGATGGGTACCGCAACCGCAGGGATTGCTCATGCCGCAATTGCCGCTCATTTCTTGGGTTTGCCAATGGGGTATGTTCGCGGTAGTGCCAAGGACCATGGCCGTCAAAATCGTATTGAAGGCAAATTGGAAGCGGGACAAAAAGTGGTTGTAGTGGAAGATTTGATTTCTACCGGCGGTAGTGTTCTGGAAGCAGTTGATGCTTTACGTGAAGCCGGTGCCGAAGTTTTGGGTATTGTTTCTATCTTTACCTACGGCATGCAAAAAGGGATCGACCGTTTGGCAGCTGCCGGTGTAAAAAATATTAGTTTGACCAATTTTGATTGTATTGCTCAAGTTGCCGCCGATGAAGACTACATTCAACCCGAAGATGTGGCTCGATTGATTGCCTTCCGTAACAATCCTTCTGACGAAAGCTGGATTGGAGGGGCAAAATAAATGAGAAGTTTAATTGATATCGCTGAATTGTCTATCGAAGAAATCGATGCGTTGTTGCAACGGGCTGACGAT
>JAZRFL010000121.1:0-13548 GCA_045661365.1 Acutalibacteraceae bacterium
ACTTGGTCTTGTCCTATTTTTCCTTGGGCGCTTGTTTGTTGCAGTTTTTCTTGGGCATTTTGCTGATTTTGAGCGAGTCGGCGGAGTTGAGCGTGTTTTTGGCGCATTTCTCTTTGGCAGAGCTGATTTTTATGTTTGTGATCATGAGCCAAAGCAAGGGGTTGAGCCAACAAAAAAAGCCTGCCGGACTTACCTCTGCGCAGACCGAATTGTGGAAACAGGGGCAAACGACCCGTGCCGCTGCCGGGCGGATCAATACCGGTGTATGGATCACCAATTTCCTGTTTTGGTTGTTGTTTAGTATTGCTTTGATCTTGGGATGGGCGGCTTTTTTCGAACTGCTTGCAGGAGAAGACCCCACCTTTGATTTTGGTGTATTTTTTAAATGATCGATAGATATAACGGAGCGGTTGGCCAACCGCTCTGTTTTGTTTTTTGGGGGGAGATTTGTTTCGGAAAACGCGGATTGCCACGGGGGAGCGGGCGAGACGCTCCCCCTCGCAATGACATAAGGTGGGTAGGTTGGTTGGGGAATACGGTAGGGTTGTTTAAGGGATAAACCACGCCTCTTTTTTTTACTTTACAACGCCAATGAAATGTGTTATGATATGGTTGTCAAATTGGTAGGAAATTTGGCGAAAGATGAAAAAGGAGTGTTCTTTGTGTTTACCAAAATTAAAAATATTTTCATTTTAATTTTGCAAGCAAGCATGATTCTGCTGTTCCTGTTTGGGGAATTGGTAGAAAAAGGGTTTCAAGTTTCCGATTGGGTGCCTTCTTATTATAGTTATTACGGCTATAGTTATGGCGGTTATTATAATTATACATATGATTATCGTGACTATACTGGTGCCGAATGCTTGGAAAAAATGTTCGACGACGTGGGCTATTTCTTCTTAGGCTTGGTATTCTTTATGATGATCACCTTGCTGATCCTGTCAATTGTACAGGTAGCCAGCCGAGACAAACGGCGGTTTAATCTGCAAAGTATGCGGACCTTCGCCTTTATTTTGTGCCCCATTCAGACGGTGTTGATCATTTTTTCATTCGTGGCAATCGATGAAATGTCTAACACTTCCTTGAATGATGAAACGGTTTTCTTGTTGATCTTCCATGTCGCCATTACGATTTTGGCTTGGATCGGGTTCTTTACCCGCAGCAGCCGCCATATTCCGGTGCAACTGCCCAAGGGTCAAGAGTATATTCCCCCGCAACCGATGTATGCTCCTCAACCCATGTACTACGGTCAACCCATGTACGGTCAACCGATTTACGGACAACCTGTGTATGGACAACCTCCTGTATATGGGCAACAACCGGTGTATCCTCCTCAATCTGTGCCGATGCAACAACCCCCTCAGGCGGCACCGATCTCTCAACCTACCGAGCATACCAATGACTTCTTTAACCGATAAATCGGTTGAAAGAGCGCTGAATATGTGAAAAGCACCCCAAAGGTTAGACACTTTTGGGGTGTTTTTATAGCCGCTCGCTCTGTTTTTGTCGCATTCGGTCGGTATAAAACGGTTGACACAGCGAGGGACAAGGCATATAATAATACCAACGAGATAAGACAGTAGTAAATTTGTGCTGAAATAAAGGAGAAGCAACCATGGGTATTTTTGACGAAACGATGTCTGCGGCGAAATCTTGGCTGGATTCTGCCGGCAGAAAGACCGAGCACCGGGTAGAAATACAAAAAATTCGGTTGGCGATCATGAAAAAGCAAGAGGAATTGTCCCGCCAATACGAAACCTTGGGTAAGCTGTATCACCGTTGGCAAAATGAAGGGGATGCTCCCAAAGGCTTGGCGGTGTTGTGTGAGGATATAGAAGCCAACAAGCAAGCGGTGGAGCATTTGCGAAACCAGCTGGAGCAAAAGAAAAACGAGATTCCGTTTTAGGGAACTGTCAGACTTCAAGGAAGGTGCAGGATGGCATTTTCTTCGCTACACAAGGCGTACGATGGTACGTCGTGTAGCGAAAAAATGACAAGTAGGTGCAAAAACAGGGAGAATTCGATGTTCTCCCTGTTTCTTTTTTTGGTTCGTTTTTCTTTTGGCTTTTCGGTTGTTTTATTTTGTTATAAGGCACCTATGTTCCTGTGCCTTTTTTGACAGTCTGAAAAGAGGGGCAACCCTCTCTTTTTTGTTGCAAATGTGGTGCGAATCGGCACAATGTTAGCCAAATCATAGTAAAACGTGTTATTCGGGGCTGAAAAATCAACGTTTAGGGTTTTCGTATTGACAAAGTATTTTGCGGTTAGTATAATAAAATCAGACATAATTGAAGCGTAAAAAATCGCCATGGATAAGGATTTATCATCGGCACGTTTGTTGCAATCTACGGTGATTTGAAAAGATTGAGGTGATTCCAATGGTTTGGTTATTAACAAAACGAAACGTGAGATGAATGAATTTTTAAAGTTAGGAAGGGATTTGTATGATGAAAGTTGCAAAAAAATTTTTCGTGGTATTTTTGGTAGTATGTTTGTTTTTAAATAATTTTGTAGCGAGTGGTACTTCTTTTTCAACAGCTTCGCTTGAAAATTCAATCACAGAATTTGCGTTTGATATCATTTTTGAAATTTCACAAGACGATAGTGATTGCCCTTGGTCTATCGAAACAACCGTTGATTCGTCATTTATTACATATGATTATCAAAACCAAATCAATGGGGGAATTTATAACCTTACGACCAATGGCAAAGATACAGGTTATATCCACGTTTTTTATGGTAATAACGAATATAATTTG
Source organism: Acutalibacteraceae bacterium (assembly GCA_045661365.1). Taxonomy (GTDB): domain Bacteria; phylum Bacillota; class Clostridia; order Oscillospirales; family Acutalibacteraceae; genus UMGS1484. Next base: position 2,757 of record JAZRFL010000121.1, read on the forward strand.
ATTTCTTTTGCATATGAAGGAAACCATTATATAGGGAACCAGATCGGATTATATCAAAGTGTTAGAAGCAAGCTATCAGTATCGTTTAATACCGATCAAATTGTATATGCCGGTGGAATTGTATTTTACCTAAAAAATGGTTCACAGTTTTATGATTTATCTCAACAAGAGATCATAAAAAATGCAGATGTTGCGAAACTACAAGAATCGTATCATAGGATAGAGAACCAATTGTATGCAGAAGCTATGGATTTGAAGAACAACACTCAAATTAGATCCGCTTCGTCAGGAATAAAAAAATATGTTTTGAATGCGAATAACGCAGATATTGTAACAAGGTACGATTTTCCTTACAATCTTAGTGGGAGACCAATGACCAATCATTGCGCACCAACTGCTGCTACCATGATGATCAAGTATTGGGCAAATCGGCGTGGTGTTTCTCAACTATATCATCAATCTGATTTGTGGGTTTTTTCGTCACTGTATGCCCATATGGAAACAGATTCTGGCGGAACTGACCCTGATATGATCATACCGGGGGTAATCAGCTATAGTACCAGTACCCGTGGTGTACCGGTTTCCGGGTGGGATCGATATGGGGATTCTATATTCGAATGGCCTGATTTTGAACAAGCCCAGGCATATATTGATGTGAATGTACCGTTTATCATGACCATGGAATTAGCAAACAATGTGGATCATGCTGTGTTTTGTGCGGGGTATTACACGGTAGGCGGCCGTGATCAATTGATTTTTGCTAATGGAGAAACACAAGTTTGGACTTTTCAATCATATTCATCTTTGGATGTAGATGAATTGATGTATGCTCGTTGGAATTAGGAGGAAGTAAAATGAAACATCTTATGAAAAAAGTGTATTTTATTGGCATTCCTTTATTACTTATCTTTTCTTTGGGGTTTAACGTGTATTTGGGTTTAACCCGAGAACAAGCTTATACATTGGCAGACTTAACCGGAATCGACTCGGAACAAGTGGTTGCCATTGAGGTGAAAACTGCTTGCCCCGAAATGAAAAAATCGGTGACCGATGCGCAAGTAATTGCCTCTTTTTTGAAACATTGCGACCAAACCTATTACCATAGCCACACCTACGATCCGGATGATTATATTGGCGGACCCACCACGGTTACCGCTACCATGGCAGACGGAACAACCAATGTGTTTTATTTGTTGGATGGACACATTGGCATTGCGTGGTGCGGACTTGTAAAAGTATATTGCGGAACCAACCGAAGTGTGTTGCTTGACATGATTGGTTGGGAAATCGCACAATCCAACCAACCTGCTGCGGAATAAGGAGGTATTGCTATGAAAACAACCAAAAAAATTCTATGGTTTGTTGTGTTACCTTTGGCATTGATTGTTTCTTTGGGGTTGAATTTATATTGGGGGTTGGGTTACAAAACGACCTACACGTTTGAAGATTTGGTTCAAATAGCGCCCGATCAGGTAATTACGGTTGAAATAAAAGATTATGAAACCATGCAAAAAAAGGTGATCACACTTTCGCAATCGGTCAAGGATCTAATGAACGAATGTGACGTGAAATATCACTACAGTCATACCGAAACAACATACGACAACAGCGGACGGGTAGTTACCTTAACCACCGCAGACGGAACAAGCGGTCAGTTTGTTTTGTTAGAAGGACATATCGCTATTAGTAATGGAGATTCCCAAAAGGTTTATTGCCCCAAAAACGGCACTTATCTTTTTGACACGTTGGACTGGTCGGACGCAACGCCGTTTTGATTTGTTAGTATCATAAAATTTCATGTTTCGAGGAGAGAGCCGTGTGTTCTCTCCTCTCTTTTTTGTTGCATTTTGGCGGGGGACGTGCTATACTGTAAGACGTTGGGGGAAACAGGTGAAATTCCTGTACGAGCCCGTCGCCGTGAAGCGCATATTTTTGGGTCTGTCTACCAAACGGCCGCACGTTTGGGACAAGTCATTGGAACATATTTCCGAGAAGGCGACAGTCCTGCGCACAGTCGAAACATCCCAACAACAAAGGGAACGTGAACCCTCTGCGAGTGCCGGAGAACCGACCCGAAGAAAAAAATGAATATTGCAAGGAGAAATGCAACATGAAAAAGACAAACATGCAATCATGGTTGTCGTTGCTTCTTTGCGCAGTGCTGATTGCGGCCGTAGCACTGTTGGCAGGATGTGGCGAAACCAATACCCAAACCCCGACCGATGCCAATCGCAGTACCGTGGTGGTCTCACAAGCGGGACTCAATCAAGTGGGACAGGGAGCAACCTCGTTTTACTTTGACGTGGTAGACGGCGAGGGAAATACTACCCAGTTTCAGGTGCTGACCGACAAAACGCTGGTGGGCGAAGCCTTAATGGACAACGGGTTGATCAACGGTGACCAAGGGGATTACGGACTGTACGTGAAAACGGTCAATGGCATTACTGCCGACTATGACGTAGACCAAACCTATTGGGCGTTTTACGTAAATGGGGAATATGCTACGTCGGGGGTTGATACCACCACCATCACCCCGGGTGCGACCTATATGTTTAAGGTAGAGCGGTAGTCGTGAAGCTGAATTTAAAGGAATTGGCGGTTTTTTCGGTATTGGGGTGCGTGATGTTCGCCTCGAAGATCGCAATGGATGCGCTTCCCAACATGCATTTGTTGGGGGTTATGATCGTGGCGTTTACCCTGACCTTTCGTGCCAAGGCTTTGTACCCGATCTACGTCTACGTGTTTTTGTTGGGGGCAATTTACGGCTTTTCCCCTTGGTGGGTCCCCAATTTATACGTGTGGACGGTGTTGTGGGCAGGGGTCATGCTGTTGCCAAAGAAATTGCCCAAACCGATCCTTATGGTGCTTGCCGTTGTTTTGTGCGGGCTTCACGGATTTTTGTTTGGGGTGTTATATGCCCCCGCGCAAGCCTTGCTGTTTGGACTCAATTTCGATGGTATGATTGCGTGGATCGTGGCAGGATTCCCCTTTGACTTGATTCACGGGGTGTCGAACCTGCTGCTTGGGGCGGTCATTCCCCCGTTGGTACGCGCCATGACGGCAGGGAAAAAATATTTAACGTAATACAAAAGGGACAGTTCCAAGAGAACTGTCCCGATTTTTTTAGTATTTTAAGGGTCTCCCCCTCAGTCAAAACCTACGGTTTTGCTCGTAGGGGCAGATGCCCACATTCGCCCGAAAGGGGATTACGGATTGCCACCATGTCGGAACAAGGCTCCGCCACAGCGTTTCCCCCTGCGGGGAAAACTTGCGTGCTACGCTGTTCCTCCTTCTCCCCAAAAAGCGTTGCTTTTCGGGGACCCCTTTTTGCCGGCTCGCAATGACAGGAATTGGGTGGGTTTGTTCGTGGTAACCTTATGTAGTTGAAGGATAAAACCGATTTACGACATTACGCAATCACACTTCCCACTTATGTCATTGCGAGGAGGAGCGTCTTGTCCGCTCCTCCGTGGCAATCCGTCCTTCTTTTCAAAAAGGACAATCCCTCAGTCATTGAGTCACGCTCAATGACAGCTCCCTTTGCACAAGGGAGCCGAACGGGTTGTGTTGCCTTTTTGGGCTTTGTTTATGCAACCAAGGTTACCGATTTCCTTGCCTCCTTCTGACGAGGGTAACGAGCGTGAGCGCTCGCAGTGCGAGAAACAGCGAAGGCGTAGTTGGTGCCGCGGTCGAAAAAACCGAGGAGTAGCACGGAGTGCCCGATGGTTTTTTCGGGCACCGCAAACGGAAAGGATTTTGCTTTAGCAAAAGACGGAGGGAGAGATTGCTGACATTCGAATGAATGAGTAGAATCGGTAGCAAAACAAAACGGGGTCCCCGAAAAGCAACGCTTTTTGGGGAAAAGGAGGAACAGCGTAGCACGCAAGTTTTCCCCGCAGGGGGAAACGCTGTCGCGGAGCCTTGTTCCGACGCACGTTGAGTGTGGGAAAAACCGCTAAAAAGCGAGATAAAATCATCTGCGTAGCAGATACCGCTGAAAGAAACTAAATCAAACAAAAACAAAGCACCTCGGGTAGTCCAAGGTACTTTGCCAAGCATATATATAAGCCCTCGCTTTTGTTCTACGTCAAAATGCGTCCGCGCTACGGTTGGGCGAAAAGATGAGTTGGTCAAGCGTGGCGTGGGAGCAGTTTGGCGTAGAAGGCGGTTTCTCCGACCCGAAGGCGTATGCGATACGCCGAGAGGGAGGAAAACCGACTAAAAAGAAACAATCGAAAGTCCAAATCCGCAGGATTTGCACAATAAAAAGGTGCCTTGTATATCGGATTGTTGCAAGACACCTTACCGATTTTAAAATGATTCTTGTTTCTTTTGTTCTACGTCAAAATGTGGCGAAGGTACTGCAGGATCTTGCGTTCGCGGCGAGAGACCTGTACCTGGGTCATGCCCAATACTTGTGCGGTAACCGTCTGTGTCTTCCCCTCAAAATACCGCAAGCGAATCAGCTCCCGATCGGTCTCGCAAAGGGTTTGGTAGCCTGTTTGCAGGGCATCTTGTTCACACAGCGCATCTTCACAACTGTCTACGGGCAGATCCCATTGCCCGTCTTCCTCCTCGTCGGTGGTTACGGTAAGGGACAAAACAGGGCGGGCGGCGCATACTGCTTCGGTCACCTGCTCTCGGGTCAAGGACAAGGCGTCGGCCAATTCTCCCACGGTGGGTTGCCGTCCCAATTGCTCGGTCAGGGTGGGGGTAATGCGATTGATCTGCATCATGCGTTCTTTTATGGTGCGGCTGATCTTGATACTGCCGCCGTCGCGAAACAGGCGGCGAATTTCCCCCAAGATTACCGGTACTGCGTAGGTGGAAAAGCATACGCCCCGTTCACGGTCAAAGCCTTGGGCGGCTTTGCACAGACCCAAACAGCCCGCACCGTACAGGTCGTCGTAGTCGATTCCCTTGCCTTGCAGTCGGTGACAGCAGGTGTGCACCAGCCCCAGATTTTGTTCTACCAATTGTTGGTAGCATGCCGTGGGGGTGTTCATCGGGTCTTGATCACCTTTTCCATGGTTACGGTAGTCCCTTTGCCGGGGGTGGAGCGTACCCGCAGGCTGTCGGTAAAGCTTTGCATGACCGAAAATCCCAGTCCCGACCGCTCGGCGCCGCCGGTGGTATACAGGGGTTCCATGGCTTGGGCGACGTTTTCGATTCCGCACCCTTTGTCTCGGATCTTAATGCGTACCCGCTTGTCCTCGAACAGGTCTACGGTTATGTAAATAGGCCCTATGGTGTTGCCGTAGGCATGAACAATGCAGTTGGTGACTGCTTCGGACACGGCGGTTTTTATGTCGCCCAGTTCTTCTACCGTGGGATCAAACTGGGCGGCAAATGCTGCCACCGCCACACGGGCATACCCTTCGTTGACCGAGCGGGACAGCAGGGTGATTTTGGTTTGATTGACCGATTTTTGCATTATGGCAATTCCCTCCTTGCGGGTGTGGTTTTGTGAATGACCGCCAATCGTTCCAGACCGGCAATACGCATTACCTTGTAAATGTGGGGGGAGGGATTGACGATATGCAATTCTCCCTCGTTGTAGCGGATCTGACGGTAGCGTCCCATGACCAAGCCGATGCCCGAACTGTCCATAAAGGTGACGTCGGTAAAATCCATGACCAACAATTTCACGTCGCCGCCCATGAGTTGGGCGTCTATGGCTTGGCGCATGGAGACGGCTTCGTGATGATCGATTTCGCCCGCCAAATAAGCGGTGACGGTTTGTCCGTCGGATTGAATCCGTAGTGGCATAGATCGAACCTCCTTTTGTGTTTTTTCTTATCATATGCCTTAAAAACTGCGAAAAAAAGAGAATGAGACAGGCTTAGATACAAAAGGAATGGCGTTTCTTGTGGAAGGAGGGGGAATTTTGACGAAAAAAAACCCGCCGAGCGGGGGAAACTTCTTGACAAAACGGGGGAAAAACAGTATAGTATGGTTATATTATTTTGTAGGCAAGGAAAGGGATGCATACATGTCCGAAAATATCATTTCGCTGGAGAATATTTCGGTCGCCTTTGACGGTGAAACCATTTTGGATCAAATTTCGCTGGATATCAAAGACGGAGAATTTATAACCCTGTTAGGACCGTCGGGTTGCGGCAAAACAACTACCCTGAGAATTTTGGGTGGTTTTGTGGAACCCATGGAAGGCAGGGTTTATTTTGATGGTCAATGTATCAATGGGGTACCCGCCCACAAACGGCAGGTGTCTACCATTTTCCAACGGTACGCGTTGTTTCCTCATTTAAACGTATACGAAAACATTGCCTTTGGTCTGCGGGTGCGAAAGGTACCCGAAGCCGAGTTGTGCGATCGGGTAGAGGAAGCCTTGGCGCTGGTGAATTTGCGCGGATTTGAAAAGCGCAAGATCGCCGCGCTGTCGGGCGGTCAACAGCAACGGGTGGCAATTGCCCGTGCGGTGGTGACCCGTCCCAAGGTGTTGTTGTTGGACGAGCCGTTGGCGGCACTTGACCTGAAATTGCGAAAAGATATGCAGGTGGAACTAAAAAATATTCAGCAAAGCCTGGGCATTACCTTTGTATTTGTTACCCACGACCAAGAAGAAGCCTTGTCCATGTCTGATCGTGTGGTGGTTATGGACAACGGTAAGATTCAACAAATCGGTACTCCCCAAGACATTTACAACGAACCCCAAAACGCATTTGTTGCCGATTTTATAGGAGAAAGTAATATTTTGGACGGGGTTATGCTTCGCGACGGCTTGTGCCGTTTGGCGGGCAAAGAATTTGTGTGTGTCGACGGCGGTTTTGGAGAAAACACGCCCGTAGACGTGGTAATTCGTCCCGAAGATATTAAAGTCACCGCGCCCCAAGACGGCATGCTGTCGGGTGTGGTAACCGGCTCTACCTTTAAAGGGGTGCACTACGAGGTGATCGTAGACATAAAGGGCTTTAAGTGGATGATTCAAACCACCGCTTGTATTAAAGAAGGGGATCACATTGGTATGGTGATCGGCCCCGAAGATATTCATATTATGCAAAAATCCGAGTATTCCGGTATGTTTGGGGATTATAGCTCGTTTAGTGATGAAATGGACTATATCGACGACCCCGCCTATGATTTGTCAGAGGAAGAAGAAGGTACAGAAGGAGGCGAGGATCGGGTTGACTAAACGTCGTGGTTTGGGACAACGTTTGTTGGCCGCGCCCTATATTGTTTGGGCGGCGATTTTTATCATTGTGCCTTTGTGCATGGTGCTGTATTATGCTTTTACCGATGCAAGCGGTGCCTTTACCTTGCAAAACTTCAGCGATATTTCCAATTTTTCTCATACCTTTGTGTTGTCTATTTGGTTGGGGGTAATAGCAACGGCCATTTGCTTGGTTATTGCCTATCCTTTGGCTTATGTTATTTCCCGCATGAAACCTCATCACCAAAAGTTTATGATGATGCTGGTCATGCTGCCCATGTGGATCAACCTGTTGCTTCGTACCTATGCGCTTATGAAGATTTTGGAAGACACCGGTCTGATCAACAGCATTTTGGAATGGATGGGTCTGCCCCCCATGCACATGATCAATACCGAGGGTGCGGTGGTTGCCGGGATGGTGTACAACTTCATCCCTTACATGATCCTGCCCATTTACAACGTCATGAGCCGCATCGACACCCCTGTGTTAGAGGCTTCTCGCGATTTGGGCGGCAATTTTTGGCAAACCTTCCGTCGGGTGATTTTCCCCTTGAGCTTGCCGGGAATTGTGTCGGGGATCACCATGGTGTTTGTGCCTTCGGTCAGTACCTTTTACATTTCCACCAAGCTGGGTGGCAATATGGCACTGGTGGGGGACATTATAGAATTCACCTTTACCGGCGAGGCCAACTACAACGTAGGTGCTACCATGTCCTTGATCCTTATGGTCATGATCTTGGTGTGTATGCTGGTAATGAATCGGTTTTCCGATGGGGATGAGGAGGCGATGATCGTATGAAACGAGTGTCTCCTGTGTCCAAGTTTTATCTGGTATTGGCGTTTTTGGTGATGTATGCGCCTATTTTGGTGCTGATCTTCTTTTCCTTTAACGCCGGAGAATCCACCAGCAATTTTGAGGGATTTTCTTTGCGCTGGTACCAGGCGTTGTTTCAAAATGACGAGGTTATGCAGTCGCTGTACAACACCCTGCTGTTGGCGGCGGTGTCGGCGGTGATTTCTACCGTGTTGGGTACGGCCGCGGCGGTGGGAATCAGTGGTATGAAACGGTGGCAACGCAAGGCGATCAACACCGTGACCAATCTGCCTATGATGAATCCCGACATTGTAACCGGTGTGTCCATGTTGCTTTTGTTCGTATTTGCGGGCAGTTTGTTCCGTTCCAGTTCGGTCTTGGGCTTTTGGACCTTGCTGATCGCTCACATCACCTTTAGCTTGCCTTATGTGATTTTGTCGGTGCAACCGGTGCTTTCTAAAGTGGACGTGCATTTGTCCGAGGCGGCTCAAGATTTGGGCTATACGCCGTTTAAGGCGTTTTTTAAAGTGGTGTTCCCCTCCATTTGGTCGGGCATCCTCACCGGATTTATGATGGCCTTTACCCTGTCGGTCGACGATTTTGTCATCAGCGTGTTTACCGCAGGCCCCTCGTTTTCCACCCTGCCGTTGCATATTTACTCCATGACCAAGAAACCGGTCAAGCCGGATATCAACGCCCTGTCCACCATCATGTTTGTGGGGGTTCTTGTGCTTTTGGTGCTTATCAATTGGCAAGAAGACCGTAACGAAAGAAAAAAGAAAAAAGAAAAAAGTGGTTGGCTTAAGATTGTATTGATTGTGACGTGTTTGGCCATAGTAGTCGGCTTGTTTAGTCGCTGTTCTGTGGGAACACCCACTACCAGTACGTCGGAAGTGCTCAACGTGTACAACTGGGGCGTGTATATGGAAATCGGGGAAGAGGACCAAAGCTTGGATGTGAATGCCGCTTTTGAACAGTGGTATAAGCAGACCTACGGCCGAGAAATCACGGTCAACTACACCACCTATGAAAACAACGAGGTCATGTACCAAAAGTTGGTGGCGGGTGGTGCCGAGTATGATATTGTCATTCCCTCCGACTACATGATCGACCGCATGATCAAAGAAGATCTGTTGGAAAAATTGGATTTTGCCAACATTCCCAATTACCAAAATATTGATGACCAATTTAAAGACGGCAGTTGGCAATACGACCCCACAGGGGAGTACAGCGTGCCCTATATGTGGGGTTACCTGGTGCTGGTGTACAACACCGACCACGTAGATGCCGCCAAGGTCAACAAATGGGACGTGCTGTGGAATCCAGAGTATGCGGGAAAGATCCTTATGTTTAACAATCCCCGAGATACCTTTGCCATCGCCCTGGCCAAAAACGGTTTTAGCTTAAACACCACCGATGCCGGGGAATGGGAACAGGCGTATCAAGATCTGATCGCCCAAAAACCCTTGGTGCAGTCTTACGTAACCGACGAAATTTTTGACAAAATGCAAAACGGCGAAGCCTACATTGCTCCCTGCTATTACGGTGACTTTTTGGTCATGCAGGAAGAAGCCGCCGAGGGCGTGAATTTGGAATGCGGCTTTATTGAGGGGCAGACCACCAACAAGTATTTGGACGCTATGTGTGTCCCCAAGGGCTGCCAAAACAAATTTGCCGCCGAAGCCTACATTAACTTTATGTGCAGTTATGAGGCGGGGGTTACCAACGCAAACTACACCGGGTATTCCAGTCCGCTGAAAAACATAACCGACCGTGAAGATTACGACTATGCCGATCTTCCCAGCTTGTACCCTGCTGACACCGGTCATATGGAAGAGTATCGGTACTTGGGGCCGGGGGTACAGACCGTAATGGACAACTACTGGAAAAACCTGAAGCAAAACGAAGGCAGCGTATGGATGTATATCATTTTGGTGCTGGTGGTGTTACTGGTGGTTGGTGCGGTGATCTATAATAAGCAGGTGCAAAAACGGCGAGAACGGTTGCAAAAGGCCGCACGGGAAAGATTCTCTTTGCAAGAAAAAATGGCAAAGAAATCCTAAAGGGCTGACCCAATACCGAATTTGTTAAAACCGATGATCGAGGCGGAGCTATGGCAGACCATGACTCCGCTTTTTTTCAAAGAAAGGATGCGTGCAAAATATGTTGTACCAAACCTATGATCTGCCGCGGGAACAGTTTCCCGACGGCAACCTGACCGTTTATATACAAAATACACCACAGGGACTTATGGTCAAATCCCGCCCCATGGTGCTCATTTGCCCCGGTGGGGGATACGGCGGGGTTTCGATTCGAGAAAGCGAGCCGTTGGCTCTCCCCTTTCTTGCCATGGGTTGTCACGCGGCGGTGCTGACCTATTCGGTCGCCCCTCACCGTTACCCCACCCAATTGCAAGAAGCTGCTTGGGCGGTGCGGTTTTTGCGTGCCCATGCTAAGGAATGGCACATCGACCCCAACAAGATCTTGGTGCTTGGTTGCTCCGCAGGGGGTCATTTGGCGGCGCATTTGGGCACCACGTGGCAGGAAGAATGGCTTGCCAAAAGCATAGGTGCCACCCCCGAAGAGATTAAACCCAACGGACTGATCTTGTGCTATCCTGTCATTACCTCGGGGGAACACCGCAACATCGGCTCGTTTGAAGCTTTGCTGGGGGAAAACCCCGACCCCGAATTGTGGCAAGCCATGTCGCTGGAACACAAGGTAACCCGGTACACCCCCAAGACGTTTATTTGGCATACCTTTGACGACACCTGCGTGCCGCCTCAAAACGCCCTGCTTTTTGTAGA
>JAZRFL010000122.1:0-3006 GCA_045661365.1 Acutalibacteraceae bacterium
ATTGTCGAAAATCGACCTATTGATTTTTACCCAATTCGTATTGCCGCTATGCGTCATAATGCTCCTTCAGAATTTCAATGATGCGCTGCCCGGTGTGCGCCTTATCGCAGAACAGCCACTCCACACCGTACTTCACTGACATGACCGTCATGATGTTTGCGATCCGTTCCCCGGTCACAGCTTTGGGTGAAAACCGCAACCGGGGATTTATCCACTTTTCCACATCGGAAACGCTCTTGATTCGGTTCGAATGTTCGGTCAGGACAATCAGCTTTGTACCGCTTTCCTGCGCCCGGATGCATTCGTTGCGAAACCGTTCATGCTCTTGAATCAAGTTGGATGCAACTTCTTGCAGATCATGCTTGCGGTCGATAGACACACCCGGAAACCCGGCTATTTGATAATCACCGACATCCAGCTTTTGGCTGATGTGCGGAATGCCATGCGTATCGAAATAGCTGATGATGTTATCCGCAATCACCTCCGGGTGTTCACGGGTGTCCACGATTATTTGAAAGGGAATTCGTCACCGTCCGTATCCGGGAAGTCAATAAAACCGTTCTCTGATGCCGTGCTTGCGAAACTTGCCGTACTGGTGCTTAAATCACCCTTGTAGAACTTCTTATTCGGCACATCCTGTTCCTGCGCCTTGTGTACATCGCAGAAATAACGGATTTTGCGGCTTGTGCGGATTTCATCGTTATTCTTGTCGAACCATTCTTCCTCACCGTAAACAACGCCGATTTTCTTGTTCGTGAACTGTGCCGCCCACTTGTCACCCCATACTGCCGTGCAGCCGTTGGAATCCTCAAAAGCGGTGACGAACTGTTTGATGGAGCGGTTGTAGTATTCCTCATTCGTTCCCATCGTGATATAAAATGTTCCTGCCGCACCCCACTTTTTATCTGTCCGGGTGGAATCGTCAAACATCTTCTTGAAGTAACCCGGCTGTGAATCCTGCTGGTCGAAGTCAATGAAGATGGTTATCTGCGGTTTACCGCTCTTTGACTGCCCTTCGGTGACCTTCTTGATGACTGCGTAATGTCCACCAAGCACCACCGGGTCGATGTGAAGCGAAATGTTGTCATAGTTATTCGGTTTGTTCATGTTTTTCTCCTTCAAATACTGTTCTGAATGATGATGCTAACATCATTAAATGTTCTGCTGTTTTTATTAAACTGTTATTGAGTTCAAGAATTTCTTCGTATAGAACTCTGTTGACAAATGCCAAACGCTCTTTCGGTGTCATTTTCAACATTCCACTGACAAACATTGTTTCATCTTCTTCGGTTGAAAATGCTTCTTTTCCCATGTTATTCGCCTCTTGTGCTGTACCGTGCGCCCTGTTTAGTCATGGCTTCAAGATACTTATCCCGGAAGTAAATAGAATGATGTTTCCGCAAATTGTAAACACTTTGTAATTCCGTCAACGCATCGTCTGCGTTATATGCGCCGCTCATTGAAGAACCATATTTTTCTATAGATTCACGCATCCGAATTTCATCAATAAGGTTAAAAACGAATAACCCAACCAGAACAGGAAGATAATAATTCTGACCACCATTTAATTTTTTAAGCATCGGCGCAACCGAATTGATAAATTCAAGGCATGACAGGCTTTCAAGACTTTCGTCAATTTTGTAAGTTCCTGCACGAAGCGGTGCGATAACATTCTTTGATAATGATCTGCCGCCAGATAAACACATTGCAATTTCAATCGGTGTGAGGTCTGGATAATTTTCAGAATATTCCATAAGTTTCACATAGCTTTCATTCCCTTGTTCGGCTCTTGACTTAATGAAATCGTAAATCGTCCAGTTCTGCATTTTAATGTTCATACTCATGCATTCGTCAATTCCGATGCCATTTTTAACGATATAATAAATAGGCAACTCAAGCCGTTTACACGCTTCTAACCGCCCCTGACCGTCAATGACTTCCATTTTTTCATTCACAAGAATCGGAACAGGCTGGTAACCAACCTTTTCAATACTGTCAATGATTGCAGATACTCGGCTTTCTGTAATATCTCTGTTTCCAAGCAGCCTTTTAAATTTACAAAGTTCATCTGTCTTATAGATTTTAAATTCAGTTTCCATCATCTGCTTTTTCTCCTTCATTTAATCCGTAATAGTTTCTAATCGCTGTATCAATTAGTTTCAAATCGTTCTCGACCTCTGGTGTGTCAAACATATCCTCCGGGGTTTTCGTTATGTCAGATCCATCCGTTTGTACCCGGAAGAAGTGTTTTCCTTCATCGCTCATACACCGAATGCAGATTGTGACCATGCCCTCCATGCAGATTTTGTTGTCAATCAGCTTGCCGAATGTCTTGAACTTTGTGTTGCCATAATCGTCCGTATCTTCGTGAAACATGATGTAGATGATTTTGTCATCCGCAATGCCCTTCCAGTTCTTCAACCCGGAAATCAGGTTATACATGGCATCGGCTATATCGTCATACATTTCGAACGAAGCGTTGCCCTTTTTGTTGCGGTGCTGTGCCATGAATAAGTGGGTCATGATGTACCCGGCATCGTCTATCACGGCAGTTTTACACGGCATTTTTGCGATCTGCGTGACTATATCCCCCACGTAATCCGACTGCATTGTGTACTTAAACTTCTTGCGGAACGGCAGCGGTTTGCCCTCCACGTTCACCAGAAGTATTTCGTCCTCGGCGAAGTTCTTTAATGACCGGGATTTGCCTGACCCGGACTTGCCGTAAACCAGAACCACGATCCCCATCAGATATCCACCTCCCCCAGATCCACCGGGCAAGCATCCTCGCATTCGGAATCGCCACCGGGCATACCCTTTGCAAGCAACTTGTCAACTTCCTGTTCAACAACCTCTGGCGTACCCAAAACACTGTCTGCTTCGATTTCAGCAAGTGTCCGTAAAACGCCGTTAAGCGTGTCAACCGGGTTCGTATAGTGGTATTCTGCACTTTCCAATTCCCGGCAAATTGCGACCGTTATCCTGCGAAGTCGGATCGTAGCCATG
>JAZRFL010000123.1:0-2036 GCA_045661365.1 Acutalibacteraceae bacterium
CTTTGGAACTGCCTTTCTTGCAGAACGGACAGTATTACCGCATTTGCGGCAGTGTCTTCAATGATGGATTGCACAAATACGGTGATATCGAGGACAAATTGCAGAATGAAACCTTTACGGGTACGGTCTGGGCATTGGCTATCCCCAAAGCTGTCATTGATTTGGCTGTAAAAATCGAAGAATGGCAGACCAAGAACGGGGAAACCGTAGCAAGCCCGTTTACCTCTGAATCTTTCGGCGGTTACACCTACACAAAAGCAACGGATTCCGCTACCGGGGCTGTGGCAACGTGGGAAACGGTTTTCCGTTCTCAGTTGAATCCGTATCGGAAGCTGAGAGAAACCGCCCCTGTGAAGCCGTGGGGAGGGCGTTGGAATGCTTATTGATTGCATGATGGTTCCATGTGTGTTCATGGAGAAAAAGCAAGAACCGGACGGCTCAGGCGGTTACAGAACCACATGGGAAGACGGCAAACCGTTCAAGGCGGCAATCATCCGGGACACTTCCACGGAAGCCCGGATTGCTGAAGCTGCCGACACTGTGGAAGCGTACACCGTTACCGTTTCCCGGTCTGTGCATCTGAAATACCATGCTGTTATCAAACGGCTGTCCGATGGCAAAACGTTCCGTATTACTTCTGACAATGCGGAAAAGAAAACCCCGGTTTGCACTGCTCTGGATATTGCACAATCCACGGCAGAAGCATGGAGGTTGACCACATGACCAAAGAACAGGCTTTACACCAATTTTTTAATCAATTTGGCATCACCGGGTATCGGAATACATCCGTTCCCGATGATGTCATTTTTCCTTTTCTGACCTACGACACACCCGTTTCCTCTTTTGAGGAAGACCCCGTTTCTATCACGCTGAATCTGTACTATTACACGGATTCCGAAGCTGACCCGGATTCCAAAGCCGAAGAAATCCGACAGGCAATCGGTTTGGGCGGTGTACTGCTGAACTGTGACGGCGGCGCAATCTGGCTGAAATGGGGCGTTCCGTGGTGTCAAACGTTGGTGGATGAAACAAACCGCAATATCAAACGCCGTTATATCAATATTACGGCTGAATACTTCACTCTTTAAGGAGGAAAACAATGAAGTTCTTTAAAGTATCCGAAAACGCATTTAAGGAAATTCAGCTTGAAGCTGGTCTGATCCTGAACACCTTTGACCCTTCTGGTACTGCGGAAGTGGCAGACGAACACATTGTTTGCGCTACCACTGGCGGTATCGAAATCGCTTGCAAGCCTACCTTTACCGACTACGGCGAAGATATCGACAATGTTCCCAACAATATGTTGGAATTCAAGGAAGTTGACGGTTGGGATTGCTCCATTGGCTTTACTGCTCTGAACGCTTCCGCTTCTGTTATCAAGCTGGCTCTGGGTGTTGCTGATGCTACCGGAAACAAGATCACTCCCCGCAATGATATGACCGAAGCAGATGCAAAGGATATTTGGTGGGTTGGCGAACGTGCAGACGGCGGCTTCGTTGCTTGCTGCCTGAAAAACGCCATGTCCACTGAAGGTCTGTCTCTGAAGACCACCAAAAAGGGCAAGGGTCAGTTGTCTTGCACCCTGACTGGCCATGTTTCCATCAAAGCACAGGATGTTGTACCCATGGAATTCTATGTACAGGAAGGCGTACAGGAAGGTGAGTAACACATGAGAACCATTGCAAATCTGAGCGGTGTTGAATTTCTGCGAGCAATCAACCGTACCCGTCATGCAGTTGAAAAGCTAATGAAGGTGACTGATGTGTTGAACATCTGGAAGAAGCGTCCAGTTTTCAAAGGTGACGAAACCCCGGAACAGATGCACGAAATGATGCGGGGACAGCTCAAAAAGAATCTGAATGATATGCTGGACACCCTTCTGGATAAGCACACGGAGGAAACCTATGAGTTCATCATGGCTCTTTGCGTCCGGGATGAGGGCGAACCCGAACCGGTCGGCATCGGACTGGTAATGGCAGCATTCAACCTCATTTCCGCCAAGCGGGTACTGGATTTTTTATTACACTTGGGGAAAT
>JAZRFL010000124.1:0-1844 GCA_045661365.1 Acutalibacteraceae bacterium
TGCACAAAACGCCTACAAGACGGCTGGTCTTTCTGCCAACGAGTACATGGAAACAGTAACAAGCTTTTCCGCAAGCTTGTTGCAATCGTTAGACGGCGACACAATCGCCGCTGCGAGATACGCAGACAAGGCTGTTACAGACATGGCGGACAACGCAAACAAGATGGGCACTTCGATGGAGTCCATTCAGAATGCGTATCAGGGGTTTGCAAAACAAAACTATACCATGCTCGACAACCTAAAACTGGGCTATGGTGGCACAAAAGAAGAAATGGCTCGTCTGATTCAAGACGCGGCGGCTTTGAGCGATACCGTTGACGCGCAAAGTATGTCGTTTGATAACATTGTTGAAGCCATTCACGTTGTGCAAGATAATCTTGGTATTACAGGGACAACCGCAAAGGAAGCGTCAAGCACGATACAAGGTTCTGTGGCGTCTATGTCTGCGGCTTGGACAAACCTTTTAACGGGACTTTCTGACCAAAACGCAGACCTTGACGCTTTAATTAGCAATTTTGTGGACAGTATTGGTTCGGTAATTCAAAGCGTCATCCCGAAAATTTCCACGGTTTTGCTTGGCGTGACCAAGCTGATTGAAGATCTTGTGCCTGTAATTCTTGAAGAAATTCCTCCGCTGATTACAGACACGTTGCCGCAAATTGTTGAAGCTGGCATCAATATTCTAAAAACGTTGCTTGGAGCTTTGACGGAAGATCCGGATACTATTGTTGAAACCGTCTTAAACCTTGTCAACATGATTATTGATGCAATTGTTGAGCTGTTGCCCGAATTTATTGTAACAGCCGCTTTGATTATCGGCAAACTGGCTGCCGGATTGATTCAGGCTATTCCCGATCTTGTCAAACAAATCCCGACAATAATCAAAGAAGTTGTGGCAGGATTTAAAAAGAACGGCTCGACTTTCAAACAGATTGGTTCTGACATTGTAAACGGAATTTGGAACGGCATTAAAGCTATGTGGAGCAATCTTACCGAGTGGTTTAGCTCCGCTTGGAGCGGTCTTGTCGGCGGCGTAAAAGACCTTCTCGGCATCCACAGCCCAAGCCGTGTGTTTGCTGAAATCGGCAAAAACATGGCGCTTGGCGTTGGCGAAGGCTGGGACGGCTCTTTCGGCAAAATCCGCAAAGACATCAACGGCAGTTTGAACTTTGGCGAGGGTCGTTTTGCCGGCGCAAACGGCATGGGCGGCGTTACCGTCAACCAGTACATTTATAGCGAGAAAAAGACGGCGGCTGCCTTGATGCGCGAGGCAAGATACCAACAGGAAAGGGCGGTGCTTTTTGGTGTATAACGCGCGATTTGAAACGGACGACGGCAGAAAGTTCCGCTTCGGATACGAATATGGAGTGCTCGTCGACATTGACCCGCTTTCGGAGATCGATGTCGGCGTTGCCACTTCGCAGGGATTCCAGCAGATCGGGGAAACGGTCGAAAACTTCTCCGTTGGTGGAATCTCTCGCAAAATCACAGGCAAAATCATGGGTTACGCAAACACAAAGAAAAAAGAGCTCTTGCGTGTGTTTACGCCGTTTACTTCGGGTCGGTTGTATTTTAATCAAACGTGTTATTGCGACGCGGTGGTTGAAAAAACGCCGACCATCGGCGTGCAGGACAGGGATGTTTCTTTTTCACTTGTGTTGTTTTGCCCCTATCCGTACTGGCGCAGTACGCTGACATCCGAGTATGTCATGGGCGGTTATTCCAAGGCGTTTTTGTTCCCTGTAAACTACGGACAGCCGCACACGTTCGGCATCAAAAACGAAAGCGCCTTTACCAACTGCCGCAACGAAGGCGTTGTGCCTGTGCCGTTTTCGGTGGAGTTT
>JAZRFL010000125.1:0-2630 GCA_045661365.1 Acutalibacteraceae bacterium
GATGCACCGCAAGAAAGTTTCGGTTTTAATTTGAAAAAAATGTCTGCTTCCGGCGCCCTTGTGGATTTGGTGAAGTTCAATGACGTCAGCAAAAACGTAATTTCTCGTATGACGCCGCAAGAAGTGACCCAAGATGTGACAGCTTGGGCAAGGGAATATAATCCCGAGTTTTACCAAAAGTTAATTCGTGATTCTGCCTTTACTCAAGGAATCTTTTCCATTGACCGGGGCGGGCCAAAACCCCGTAAGGATTTAGCTTGCTGGAGTGATGCGGTGGATTACACCGAATACTTCTTTGAAGCGCCTGTATCTTATGAATTACCCGAGAACTTACAAGCGAGTGATGCGGCGGCAATTGTAGGATTATATCAACAGGCTTATGATCCCAATGCCGACAAGGATGCTTGGTTTGCGGGATTGAAAGAAATTTGTCCTCAACTGGGGTATTGCCCTGACGTTAAGGCTTATAAAAAGGATCCGACTTCATACAAAGGTCACGTCGGTGACGTTAGTACGGCGATTCGATTAGCAATAACCGGTCGTAGAAACACCCCCGATTTGTATGCGATTATGCAGTTGCTCGGTGTAGATGAATGTCAGAAACGTTTTGAAAATGCTGTTGCAGTTTTTAGCAATATGTAATCTTGTTTAAGAAAAGGCAGGAACAATATATGGAAGAAATGATCAAAGAATCTTCAAATTTTATTCACGACTTTATTGATGAAGATTTGGAACAAGGGGTTTATTCCCATGTGCAAACCCGTTTTCCGCCGGAACCAAATGGATATTTGCACATCGGCCATGCGAAAGCCATTTGTATTGACTTTGGAACCGCCGAAAAATACAAAGGAACATGTAATTTGCGGTTGGATGATACCAATCCCGTAAAAGAAGACACCGAATACGTAGATGCCATTATGGAAGATATCAAATGGTTGGGATTTGAGTGGGATAATGTTTTTTACGCTTCCGACTATTTTGATTTCATTTATGAATGTGCTGTTAAATTGATCGACATGGGTCTTGCTTATGTCGACGATCTGTGGGGAGATGAAATTCGTGAATACCGTGGTACCCTGACCGAGCCAGGTAAAGAAAGTCCTTATAGCAATCGCAGCATTGAAGAAAACAAGGATCTGTTTCGTCGCATGACCGAAGGAGAGTTTGAAAATGGTTCTCGTGTTCTTCGTGCCAAAATCGACATGACTTCTCCCAACTTGAACATGCGTGACCCTGTAATTTATCGCGTACTGAAAGCGCATCATCATCGCACCTGGGACAAGTGGTGTGTGTATCCAATGTATGACTTTGCGCATCCGTTGTCTGATACCAAAGAAGGGGTAACCCATTCGTTGTGTTCTTTGGAATTCGAAAATCATCGGCCTTTGTATGATTGGTTTTTGCAAACCCTTGGCTTAGAAAACCCTTCTCGCCAAATCGAATTTGCTCGTATGAATCTCAATTATACCTTAACCAGCAAGAGAAAGTGTTTGAAACTGGTTACCGATGGCATTGTCAGTGGTTGGGATGATCCCCGCATGGCGACTATTTGCGGTTTGCGCCGTCGTGGATATCCTGCCGAAGCGATTCGCGATTTTTGTGAACGAATCGGTGTTGCCAAGGCAAATTCGGTCGTCGACTTTGCTTTGTTGGAGGCTTGTGTACGCGATCGTTTGAACCAAGTGGCTCCTCGTGCTATGGCAGTGCTTCGTCCTTTAAAGGTGATTGTAGACAACTATCCCGAAGGGAAAACCGAGTTGATCGAAGTCGATGTAAATCCCAATGATCCCGAAGCAGGGAAGACCGCCGTCACGTTTTCTCGTGAACTGTATATTGAACAAGACGACTTTGCTATGGAACCGCCCAAAGGCTTTTTCCGTCTTTGTCCTGCACGCGAGGTTCGCCTAAAAGGCGCATATTTCCTTAAATTTGCTTCAATTGATACCGATGAAGCAGGTAATGTTGTCGCAGTGCATTGTACCTATGACCCTGACAGTTACGGCGGTGAAAGCCCCGATGGTCGTAAAGTAAAAGGGACGTTACATTGGGTATCTGCCGATTCGGCTGTCGATGTGACTGTGAATTTGTACGACCGATTGTTTATGGTTGAAAATCCTTCAAATGAAGTTGGCGTAACCGATTTTACCGAAAATCTAAATCCCAATTCCATTGAGGTACTGCAGGGTTGTAAAGTGGATCGCTCGTTGATTGGAACACCAATCGGAACCACCTTCCAATTCATGCGCCAAGGGTATTTCAGCTTAGACCAAGATTCTACGGATAGCAATATGATTTTTAACCGAACTGTTGCCTTAAAAGACAGTTGGGCAAAAAAATAAATTGAATTTAACAGACCTGTAGGAGGTGTATTTATGTTTGACTTTGACATAGGTTTTGAAAACTTTACAAAAGACCCGAATATCGACGTTTGGTATATTTGTTTCATGGGCGTTGCAACGGTGTTTGTTGGTTTAATTTGTTTGGTTATTGTGTGCAAACTTCTCGGTTGGCTGGTTAGAGGGAAAGACAAGTCTTCGTCACAATCTGTTCAAGTTTCGCCATCGATGCCCGAGCAGGCACCCGTTGTAGCACAACCAATTGAAAACAAGCAAGAATTACTCGCCGCTATA
>JAZRFL010000126.1:0-27472 GCA_045661365.1 Acutalibacteraceae bacterium
TACCGTATTCCCCCAACAAATCGTGGTCGCCAAAGGGGCTACTCAGGAAGAAATCGACGCTGTGCGTGACGCTGTGATCGATCGCAACCAAAGAATGTTCATGCTGGCTTCCGATTGGGAAATCTCCCCCTACACCGATTACAACGAACATCCCGATCACATCGAAGGCATCATGTTCTCCAACAAAGAAGTTGCCAAGATGGACGATCGTGAATGTGAAGTTCGCGAAGCAAAAGAAGACAACGAACGCGTTAAGAAAATTGCTCGTTCCAAACGTTATGCTTTCGACGAAAACGGCAATCCTTATCCCAAGGCCAAATTGTACAGCGTTCGTGACGGCTTGTTCGAAGCTATCATGGACAAGTACTACGAAGATCCCACTTTGATCGCCTACGGTGAAGACGTACGTGACTGGAACGGTGCTTTCGCAGTATATCGTGGATTGACCGAAGCTCTGCCTTATCATCGTTTGTTCAACTCTCCCATTGCTGAATCTGCTATCGTTGGCTCTGCTGTCGGCTACGCCATGGCAGGTGGTCGTGTAATTGCTGAGTTGATGTACGCTGACTTTATCGTTTGCTCCGGTGACGAAGTATTTAACCAAATGGCTAAATGGCAAGGTATGTCTGCCGGCGCTCTGCAAATGCCCGTTGTTTTGCGTGTACCCGTTGGTTTCAAATACGGTGCTCAACACTCCCAAGACTGGACCGGCCTGTGCGCTCATGTTCCCGGCTTGAAGGTTGTATACCCCGTAACTCCTTACGATGCTAAGGGTCTTATGAACACCGCTTTGAAGGGTACCGACCCCGTTTGCTTCTTTGAAAGCCAACAACTGTACGATAAGGGCGAAGAATTCGTTAAAGAAGGTGTACCCGAAGGTTACTACGAAATTCCCTTTGGTGAACCCGCTGTTCGTACCGAAGGTAAAGACGTTACCATTTTGACCATTGGTGCTACCTTGTACACCGCTATGGCCGCTGAAAAGATCTTGCGCGAACAATATGGCATTACCGCCGAAGTTATCGACGCTCGTTCCGTTGTTCCCTTCAACTACGAAAAGGTTATTGAATCGGTTAAGAAGACCGGCCGCATTGTTTTGGCTTCCGACGCTGTTGCTCGTGGCAACATCCTCAACGATATGGCTCAAAACATCACCAACTTGGCCTTTGATTATCTGGATGCTCCTCCCGTTGTGGTTGGTTCTCAAAACTGGATCACTCCTGCTGCTGAGTACAATGAACAATTCTATCCCCAACCCGGCTGGATCATCGACGCGATCCACGAAAGAATTCTTCCCATTCCCGGCTATGTTGCCAAACACAGCTACACCAACGAAGAATTGTTGCGTAAAGCCAAAAAAGGTGTTTAATCCTACCGCTTTGTGTAGTTAAATGACCGTAAGGGCTGTTTCATCATAATAGGGTGAAACAGCCCTTGTTTTTGGATGACTTACGCCATCCAAAGTTGCCTTATAGGGAATCGTTTCGGTCAAAAACCCCGCGAAATCTACTCTCTATAAGGTCTTGCATTAAAAAAAGGTTAAGACAAATCATTGCAAACAAATTTGAATGGGTCGCATCACCCATTTTTAGGGGGAATCCGCGTGCTGGTCGTAGATTTAAAAACCACAAATCCTTACGTGAACCTCGCCACTGAGGAATATTTTCTTTACCAACGCACAGAAGACTTTTTTATGCTTTGGCAAAACGAACCCTGCATTGTGGTAGGACGCAATCAAAACACCTTAGCCGAGATCAATCATGAGTACGTTACCGAACACGAAATTCCTGTGGTACGGCGGCTTACCGGTGGTGGAGCGGTGTTTCACGATTTGGGCAATCTAAACTATACCTTTATTGAGGCGGGTGCCAAGGACAAATTTGGCAATTACGCCGTGTTTTCTACCCCCGTGCTTGAGGTGTTGCACGCCCTGAATGTGCCTGCCACGGTGAGTGGTCGCAACGATTTGCTGGTGGACGGCAAAAAGATTTGCGGCAACGCGCAAACCATGTTTCACGGTCGCATGATGCACCACGGTTGCATTTTGTTTTCGGCTAACGTGAATCATTTGACCGCCGCTTTAAAGGTGAATCCCTTGAAAATTCAAAGCAAGGGAATTGCATCGGTGCGTTCCCGTGTGACCAACATTGCCGAGCATTTGTCAAATCCCCTTACGGTAACCGAGTTTCGTCGGTTGTTGCTTCAAAAGGTGTTGTCCCAATCGGGCAATACCCTCTATGAACTGAACCAGGAGGATGAGGCTGCCATTCAAAAACTGTATGAGGAAAAATACAGTACCTATGAATGGAATTTTGGTTTTAAAAAGGACTATTCCTTTAACAAAGACACCTTGTTTTCCGCAGGACTTGTCACCGTTTCCATGGACATTAAAGAAGACAAAATCGCCGCCTTGTCGGTAAAAGGGGACTTTTTCGGTATTGCCGACGTGGTTGAGTTTGAAAATGCCATGCTTGGTACTTCTTATGAGCCAACCGCCGTTTTGCATCGGTTGCAAACCCTTGATTTTTCTTCTTATTTTGCCGGTATTACACCGGAAGAATTTTGTAAAGCATTATTTTGAAAGGATTGAATTCCATGAAAGCAGTTATGTACGGTGCCGGTAACATCGGCCGTGGCTTTATTGGCCAACTTCTTTCTCAATCGGGCTATCACGTAGATTTTATTGACGTAGCCCCCGCTGTAATTGAACAACTGAACACCCAAAATCAATACCCCGTGCGTATTCTTTATAAAGATACCTATGAAGAAACCATGGTAACCAACGTTGCCTGCATCGACGGTAAAGACCCCGATGCCATTGCCGCCGCCATTGCCGAAGCCGACGTTATGGCTACCGCTATCGGTGTAAACGTGCTGAAATTCATCATCGGAAACATCGCCCAAGGTCTTAAAAAACGTTGGGAAAATCCCGACAAAGCTCCTCTGAACATCATCATTTGCGAAAACCTGATTGGTGCCGACGCATATTTGAAAGGCGAAATCGCAAAACTGATGAACGATGAAGAAAAGAAATTGTTGGACGAAAAAGTTGGCTTTGTAGAAGCATCCATCGGTCGTATGGTGCCCGTTCAAACCGACGAAATGAAAGGCGACAACCCCCTGCGTGTGTGCGTAGAAAGCTTTGGCATTCTGCCGGTAGACAAAGCCGCATTTAAGGGCGAAATCCCTGCCATTAAAAACATGGTACCTTTTACTCCCTTTGAATTCTATATTGAACGTAAATTGTTCATCCACAACATGGGTCACGCCTTCACCGCTTATCTGGGCGCTTTGATGGGTGTAGACTACATCTGGCAAGCCATTGAAAATCCCACCGTGGAATTGCTGGTACAACGTGCCATGCAACAATCGGGTATCTCTTTGGCTGCTAAACACAACGTTCCCTATATTGAACTGAACGACCACGTGTTGGATTTGCTCAACCGTTTCGGCAACCGTCAATTGGGCGATACCGTAAAACGTGTTGGTAATGACCTGAACCGTAAACTCAACCCCAACGATCGTATCGTTGGCGCTTTGAATATGTGCGTAGCCCAAGGCATTACTCCTAACTACATCTGCCTTGCCGCTGCCGCCGCCATGAACTTTGCTCATGACGAGGTTTCCCAAAAACCCGCTGCCGAAATTTTGGCTGAAATCTGCAAGATCGACGCCGATTCCGAAGCAGGTAAAACCATTTTGGCTTATGACAAAATGATTAAAGACGGCGCCACCATTGAAGAACTTCTCGCCGCTGTTCGGTAAGACAAATAAAGCAAAAGGCTATCGCACACGCGATAGCCTTTTTTTGTTGTTTGGATATCTTTTATGGTTATATTCTGTTTTAGGATAGAGTGACAATCCACTTTTAAATGCGAGGTTCAAATTTCAATGTTCATCCTAAACAACCTCGATTTTATTTCTTTACATTCCACTAAAAAAGTGGTATACTAGTGTTACCACACGAATCAAATAATGGCATAATACGAGGGAATGTATTTTTATTTTGGTAAAAATGCATTCTCCATTTGTGCATTCCTTGTGTTATGCCAAACGATTTGTGTGGTAGCAATCAGGAGTTATGCATTTTTCAGTGTGTGTAACTGCGGTTGCACACACTTTTTTATTTTTAGGAGGAAAAAATGGCAAACATGTTTTCAGGAAAAGCAGAAAAAAGAATTCCCAAAGATTGGAAGAGTTGTTACGAGTCCGATGCAATCACGCAGAATCTTTGGGTATGGTGCGAAAGAATTGAATTTTGGGGCAAGATTCTGTTTTGGATTTTACTGATTGTTGGTATTTTTGATACGATACAAGCGGCATCGGAAGCATCTGAGATGAAAAACCTGATTGGTGATGCAACCACAGAAGAAATGCGTTCGTATGTTTTGGAAACGGGCTTCCAAATTCCCAACGTTTGGGAAACTATGGTCGACCGACTGCTCGTGTGGTTGGGATATGCCGCATTAGAATATTTAGCCTACCACGCCGGCGCTTTGTTGATCGGTGCTTTGGCAAGTATTGAACAACATACAAAAATCTCGGCCAATATTGCTCTGTATACCAGGGCAAAAGAGGAGAACGTATGGAACGATGAACCAAACGATGTTATCTCATCAACCAAAATTCTAGCCCCAAAAGAGCCTTCGGCTCCACCCCATAATCACGTTGTATTTGACACAAAAACCAATACATGGCGTTGTAGCAAATGCGATGAAATTAACCCTCGTACTGCCCTTTATTGTAAAAACTGCGGACAATATCGATAACACATAATTTTTACAGCCAAAGCCGCCACCGTAGAAGAATTGTTGGCCGCTGTTCGCTAAGTATTATTGATATAGTAAAAGGCTATCGCAATTGCGATAGCCTTTTTTGTATCAGTTTTTATGTTTCACGAAAAGTAAGAATACAGCAATGGCCATAGCCATGCCCTAAGCGGTTACGTTCACGTAGTCCGAAACATAAACGAATTTGGTGATAGGTTCTTTACTTGCGTAAATTTCTACCACGATTTTTTGGGGGCTGCTATTGGTTAAAACCGATAACTGCCGGGTTGCAAGTCATACACTTTGCCGTCAATTTCGGCGGTGGCAGGCACGGGGGTGGTGATTTCGTATATCACTTTTCCCTCGTTATTATGCCGCCAGAAGGAGCGGGCAAGACCATGGGGTGTTTCAAATTCCGCACCCAAGGAATCAATCCTTGCCGTGGGGTGGGGGGCAAAGTGAATTTTGCCAAATCCTGCCTTGGCAGGGGTAATACCTGCCGCCACTTCATACAGCCAATCGGCCACCGCGCCGTAAGCGTAGTGGTTATATGAGTTCATGGTTTCGGGCCACAACTTGCCTTCGGGGGTAATGCCGTCCCAATGTTCCCAAATGGTGGTGGCACCCATGGTTACGGGGTAAAGCCAAGAGGGATATTCCTCTCGCAACAGCAAGGTGTAGGCAAGGTCGGTATGGCCGTATTGGGTAAGCACGTGCAGAATATAGGGTGTGCCCAAAAATCCCGTTTGGATTTTGTCACCGTCGGCATGAATCCGCTGTGCCAAGGCGGTGGCTACTTTTTCGGGATTGGGGGTCAGGTTAAACTGCAATGCCAGCACCATTTCGGTTTGGGTGGCATAAGTGCCCTCAAAGGTTTGAATAAAGGTTTGTTTAATGGTTTCATACAACGCCTTGTATTCGGCTACGTCTTGCCCCAAAACGTCGCCTACCATGCCAATGATTTCGGTCGAACGGGCATAGAAGGCGGTGGCGATTAAATCGTCGCGAGTCTGCCCTTTGCACACGCCAAAGGGAGCGGTCAGTTCCAACCAGTCACCGTAATGCTCGCCGCCTGTCCACAATCCCTTGGTGGTGGTTGTGTTGGTAATATAATCCACCCATCGTTTCATGGCATCAAAGGTTTGGTCAAGAATCTCGGTTTTGCCGTAGGTCTGATACAACTGCCATGGGCAAATGGTGACGGCATCTGCCCAAGCGGCGCTGATCAAGCAATCCATCACTGTGGGAATCACCGGCGGAATGGCGCCGTTTGCCATTTGCTCCGATTGTAAATCCGCCAGCCATTTTTCGAAAAACCGATATACGTCATAATTGTATGCGGCGGCTTTGATAAATACCTGAGCATCTCCCGTCCAGCCCAAACGCTCATCTCGTTGGGGGCAATCGGTGGGAATGTCTAAATAATTGCTCTTTTGTCCCCACAACACGTTTTGGAACAGTTGTTGCAGTTTGGGGTGGGTGGTAATGATGCGCCCCGTTTGCCGCAGGTTGGAGTGAATGACCACCGCGGTGAAGCAGTCGGGGGTGATGTTTTGGGGCGTCGCATCAATCCGCACGTAACGGAATCCGTAAAAGGTGAGGGTGGGCATAAAGGTTTGATGCCCTTCCTTACAGGTGTATTCATATTGGCATTTGGCGGCACGGTAGTTTAGGTTGTAAAAGTTGCCGTCGGCATCCAAAATCTCGGCAAAGGAAAGGGAAAGTACCTCGCCAGCTTTGGCGGTCAGGTCAATGGCAATGGTGCCGGTCATGTTTTGCCCAAAATCCAACACGGTTTCGCCCTTGGGGGTAGTAATGACCCCAAGGGGTTTCAACCGTTCCCTCATGCCAATGGTTTCTCCTTGTTGAGGAATAAGCATACTCTTGTCTTGATTTTGCGCCAATATGGCTTGTCCCAACGGGGCGCGAGGGGCGGTGGCATCGAAAATCATGCCGTCGTAAATATCGCAAAACCGATACCCTTGTGTAAGGGCGGCAAAGGATTCATCTGATCCCATGATTTCTTGCGTTCCGTCGGTGTAGGTAAGGGTGAGTTCACACAAAACCGCTTGTTCTCGGTTTTCAAATACTCTTTGATAGGAGGGAGTAAACCAAGAACCGTATAGTCCGTACCACCCCTTTGCCAACTGAATGGAAAGGGTGTTTTGTTCTTTTAATAATTTGGTTACGTCGTAGGTTTGCACCTGTAACCGTTTTTCATAATTGGTCCAACCGGGGGCTAACACAAAATCTCCGATTCGCTTGCCGTTCAAGTTAGCCTCATAAACCCCTCTTGCGGTAATGGCAAGGGTGGCAGAGCGTATGGGTTTGGCTAAAGCAAAGGCTTTTTCAAAAGAAGGACAACCTTCGGCGGGCTGTGGAGATCGAATCCATTTGGCGTTAGAAAACATAGAAAATCACTCTTTCCTTTTGTTGGTTATATTATAACATACACGAGAAAAAAATCCACTTGTTTTTTGTGTGAAAAATCCCCTTTATGGTGAGCCGAACAGGCTACCATAAGGGGGACTGTATTTTAAGAGACTTGCTTTGTTTTAAATCTTACAGGCGATACTGCATCCCTTTTCGGCGGCAGCAAAAGCGGCATCCACCACCTGCATGACCCGCAGAGCTTGGGTGGGTTTTACGATCAATTCGGCTTTGCCGTCGATTTTATCGCAAATGTTTTGGTAGTATTCCTGCAATCGGGGTTGCATATCGGGCAGGGCAACCTCTTCTACCGTTTCTTTGGGGCGAGGTGCCATAGTACGGGTGGGGCCTGCTTCGGTATAGGTAATGACTTCGTCCCAAGCCATTTCGTTTTCGTCCGCAAGGCGAATCATTTTCCCTTTGGCATCCCATCCGTCGATTTGCAAGGTGCCGTCTTCACAAGAAACATGCCAACGGGGTTGCAAAATAAAGCAGTTGGTGGCAACCTCGATCAGGGCAGAAATGCCGTTTTCAAACCGCAAAAACAGTTTCATGTTATCGTCCACTTCCACACCGGGCATCAGGGCGAACAAGTGTGCCCCCACTTCTACCACAGGGGAATCAATCATCCACATAATTTGGTCTAAAAGGTGAATCCCCCAATCTAACAGCATACCGCCACCTTCGGCTTTGACCCCTCGCCAGCCGTTGAGCACACGGCGAGAGCCTTGTACACGGCTTTCGATGTAATAAGGTTTGCCAATGGTGCCGTTTTTCAGTACCTCTTTTACGGTGACAAAATCTTTATCCCAACGGCGATTTTGATGAACCGTAAACACTTTTCCGCATTCTTTTGCTACCGCCAACACTTCTTCCAGCTCGGCGGCGTTCATCATAACCGGTTTTTCGCACACCACGTTTTTGCCTGCTTTCAGGCAAGCAATGGAAAGGGGCTTGTGAAAATCGTTGGGAGTGGCAATGGTGATCAGTTCCACCTCTTGGTCGTTTAGTACTTCTTCTAAACTACCGTAAACGCCAACCCCTTTTGATTTAGCGTGTTCCAACCGCTCGGGACGAATGTCCCATACCCCTTTTAAGGTTAAGCAATCGGTCATATTGCTACGGATATGGTTTTCGTGCCATTCACCCATTCCGCCGTAACCGATAATTGCACAAGTTTTCATCGTATTTGCTCCTTTATTTGCACAATTTAATACAGAATCACTTGGTTTGTTTTGAGATGATTGCATTAATTGTTGCCTCGATTTTGTGCGAAAATTCATCCGCTTCTGCATAGTTTTCAGGTGTTGCTTTCGCCGCATTAGATGCATAATTTATAAGGTGTATATCAATTACCGGATCAAGAATGTTAGAAGTATATATGCATATTTTGTAATCTACAATTTCTTTGTTTTCTTTTAATAGTGACGTTGCAACACCAACATTACCAGCAATCATTCCGCCGACAATCACGTCACCCGCATTCGGACCTATGTTTTTTTGTTTAACAACGGTTTCAACTTTTAGTAAATCACAAAAATTAATACAATAACAGTTATGTCTTACATCTGACAAATAATAGGCATTTTTTTCGTGCGAAAAATACTCGTTTTCCCATATAAAAAATTTGCTTTCATTCTCATCAATATAAATGAAAATTTCAATACCATTTGATGAAAAAGTAAAATGAGGTTTATCAGGAAGATTGTTACTTGTAAGCCACTGTTGATAGTAAGAATTATTGATCTCGTTGTTATATTTCAAGTCCTCATATTCAGCATCTTGTTTTTTACACATATAAATACTTGGAATTATTATCAATAACGCAAGAATCACAAAAACCAAAATTATTTCCATATCGTTATTCTCATCCTTCGATTTTTAAAACCAAAAAGTATCGCCTTTATCTTCGTGAATGATGATATCTTTGAGGAAAGCGCAGGCTTTTTCCAATCCTTCTTTGCTGCTCATCAAACTGTCTTCGTGTTCAATGCTCACTGCGTGGTCGTAGCCCACAAGCCGCAGGGCGGAAATAATGTCTTTCCATACAGCGGTGTCGCTACCGTAACCCACAGTACGGAAAATCCACGAGCGGTGCAGTTCATCCCCGTAGGATTTGGTGTCCAACACCCCGTTGACGGCGGTGTTGTAAGCATCTACCTTGGTATCTTTGGCATGGAAATGGAAAATGGCATCCCCCAAGGTTTTTATGGCTTGCACAGGGTCAATGCCTTGCCAAATGAGATGGCTGGGGTCTAAGTTGGCGCCCAGTTCCGGGCCAACCGCTTCCCGAATCCGCAACACCGTTTCGGGGTTGTATACGCAAAATCCGGGATGAGGCTCAAAAGCGATTTTGTTCACCCCATGGGCTTTGGCAAAAACCACAAACTCTTTCCAATAGGGAATGAGCACCTGATTCCATTGGTAATCCAACACTTCCAAAAAGTCATCGGGCCAAGGGCAGGTCACCCAGTTGGGATGTTTGGAGGTTTCGCAATCCCCGGGGCAACCCGAAAAGGTGTTGATTTGGTGAATGTCCAAGGCTTCGGCCATCAAAACGGCGTTACGCAGGTCGCGGTCATAAGCCGCGGCTTTTTCTTTGTCGGGATGCACCGGATTGCCGTGGCAAGAAAGAGCCGAAATGGTAAGACCGGAATCGGCGATGGTTTGCCTGAATTCGGCTAACTTGTCGGCATCGTTCAGTAAAACGTCGGGGTCACAATGTCCTTTGCCGGGGAACCCACCGCAACCGATTTCTACCATTTCAACCCCCAACCCTTTTAAGTAGGTCAAGGTATCTTTCAAACTCATTCCGTACAGCGGAACGGTTAATACACCTAATTTCATTTAAAACACCAGCTTTTTAAAATAGTCTATGGTATAGGCGACCCCTTTGGCACCCAATTCGTCTTTCCACACGTTGGGGGAATGGGGTTCTAATGAAAGCACACCATCGTATCCCTTTTGATACAAGAGCGCCATAAACGCGCCCCAGTTGGTTTGGTCAAGCCCTGCGGGGGGATCATCAATATGTTCGCCGTTTACGTACAACGAACCTTTCAAATGCACGTGGTAGAATCGGTCGCCCCACCCCTCCATTTCGGCAAGGTAATCTCGTCCTCCTGCAAAGGAGTGAGAGGGGTCGAACTTAATGCCAAGTTCCGGCAAATGTCCATGTACCATCGTCCAAGCGGGATCGCAATCCAAAAAACTGTTCCAATGACAGTTGTAGGTACAAATCTTGACACCACAGGCTTTTCCTTTGGCAAGCAACCGTTCCATATAGGCAATGGCAAAGGTGCAGTTTTGGTAAAAAGAAAGTTCATCCACAAAATTGCAACCGGTTACGTACACAGGGCAACCTAAGGTTTGGCACATCTCGATTAAATTTTCTTCTATGGCCAATTCGGCTTCAATCACACCGTCTTTGGTGATACGGTCGGGTCCCCATCGACCAATGGAGCCAACGACAACGCCGGTTTCCTCCATGGCTTTTTGGATGTTTGGCATTTCTCTCCAAACCGCATCCAAATCCACCCCGATGTTCAGGCAAAATTCGGCGGCTTGCAGTCCTAACTTGGCAACGTGGTGAATGCCCTCATAAGACGGGGCGGTGATAATTCCCAGTTTCATCATTTAGTCCTCAAACAGTACCGGTTTGCCGGTTTTGGCAGATTCGTAAATGGCTTCCAAAATGCGGGTAACGCAGGCGGCTTGACGAGGCAGGGTAGAGGGCTCGGTGCCGTTTAATACGGCATCGGCAAACATTTTGGCTTCAATATCTTCGGGAGCACCGCTACCGGCACCGTCGTAAAAAGCAACACCGCCACCACTCATGTTGGGACGTTCAATGTATTGCTTACCGTGTTTTACGCCGTTGACTCGCACGCCGTCCATCATATCCAAGCCTGCTTTGGTACCGCACAGGGTGGTGCGGGCTTCGACTGCATCAATCAGGTTGAGTGCCCAACTGGATTCCAACGAAACGGTGGCACCGTTTTCCATTACCACAAAACCAAAGGCAGAGTCCTCTACGGTAAATTCCTTGGGATCCCAGTCGCCCCAAGCATTGCCGGTGTTGGTTTGATCGGCTAATTTGCGATAGGTAGTCCCTACCACCATTTTGGGCTTGTAGTTGTCCATGCACCACAAGGTCATGTCCAAAGCGTGGGTACCAATGTCGATCAGCGGACCGCCCCCTTGTTCGTATTCGTTGAGAAATACCCCCCAAGTGGGAACGGCACGGCGGCGCAAGGCATGGGCTTTGGCAAAATAAATGTCGCCCAACTCGCCTTCGGAAGCACAGGTTTTGGCATACATAGCCTCTTGGGTGCGACGGTTTTGGTAACCAATGGTCAGCACCTTGCCGGTTTCTTCGGCGGCTTCGCACATGGCAATCGCTTCGGCATAGGTTTTGGCCATGGGTTTTTCGCACATAACGTGCTTGCCTGCATGTAAAGCGTCAATGGTAATAAAACTGTGAGAGCGGTTGGGGGTGCAAACAAACACCACGTCCAGGGTTTCGTCTTTCAACAGTTCTTTGTAATCGGTATATACTTTAGAATCGGGTGTGCCGTAGTCGTCTTTGGCTTTTTGGGCACGTTCTTCAATAATGTCGCAAAAAGCAACCATATCAACCATGCCTACTCGTTTGTTGGCAGGCAGGTGTTTGCCGTTAGCAATACCGCCGCAACCAATCATACCACCGCGTAATTTTTTCATAAAAACCACTCCTTCAAGAATAAGGTTTGCAATTTATGGCATACTATCTAAAAACAAAATGTGTGCCTATTCAAATAATAACAAAAATGCTGAAATAGTGCAAGACAGAAAACACATTTTTTATGGACAATTATTGCAGAGAATTTGCATGACAAAAACAAGGAGTGCATTATGAAACAAATCAGCCAAAAAGATTACAAAGCCATGACTGCCAAAGCATCTATCCCGTCCCCCATAGGCAAAAACTGCCTGCTTGCTTTTTTGGTGGGAGGGGCTATTTGCACGCTGGGTCAATTGCTGAGCAACGGATATGAAGCCCTTGGTTGTTCAAGTGAAATCGCCAAACCCATGGTATCGGTTACCCTCATTTTTTTGGCGGTGTTTTTAACCGCCGTTGGCGTATTCGACCAAATCGCCAAGCATGCAGGAGCAGGTACGTTAGTACCTATTACGGGATTTGCCAATGCGGTGGCATCCCCCGCCATAGAGTTTAAAAGCGAGGGGTACGTGATGGGCGTGGGTGCCAAGATGTTTATTATCGCAGGCCCTGTGATCGTGTACGGTACGGTGGCGAGCGTGGTGTATGGGGTAATTTATTGGATAACCACCGTGTGCTAACGGGCGACCGTAGGTCGTCCCTACGAAATCCATCCTGCGTGACCGTAGGGGAGAACTGTGTTCGTCCGAAAGGCCTGCCCCCCATCTTTTTCATTTCATGGTGGATTTTTCTTGTTGGTTGTTATATAATGGGGGCAAAGGGAGGTGTCATTTATGACACAAGAACAATATTTCAAAAATTTGATTCCTCCCACGGGGAAAATCGACGTGGTGCTGGATACCGATGCTTATAACGAAATCGACGATCAGTTCGCCATTTGTTATATGCTTAAATTGGCCGAGAAATTCAATTTGAAAGGCATTTGCGCCGCTCCGTTTTTCAATACCAAATCCAGTTCCCCAAAAGACGGCATGGAAAAAAGTTACCACGAAATTTTAAAACTACTTACCTTGGCAAAGCAAGAAGAATTCAAGCCCTTGGTGTTCAAAGGTTCCGAAACCTATTTGCCGAGCGAAACCCAAGCCGTGCCGTCGGCCGCGGCGGAATTTATGGCCAACCTTGCCAACGACTACTCCCCCGAACAGCCGTTGTACATTGTGGCAATCGGCGCTGTTACCAACGTGGCTTCGGCTATGATCATGAACCCCCAAATGAAAGAAAATTGTGTGATTGTCTGGTTGGGCGGTCATGGCAAGCATATCCCTTCGGGGGTATTGGAATTTAACATGATGCAAGATATCGCCGCGGCACGGGTGGTAATGGGATGCGGCGTTCCTTTGGTGCAATTGCCTTGTTTGGGTGTGGTTGACCACCTTGCGGTTTCCAAATACGAACTGGAACATTGGCTCAAAGGGAAAAATCCGTTGTGCGATTATTTGTGCGAAAACACCGTGAACGAAGCCGATTCTTATGCCAAGGGAAAACCCTGGACACGGGTGATTTGGGACGTTTCGGCGGTCAGCTGGCTGCTGAACGATCAAAACCAATATATGTCGGATTTGCTGATTCCTGCGCCCATTCCCGAATATGATATGCAATACGCGTTTAACGAGAATCGCCACTTGATTCGCTATGTATATGACGTGAAACGGGATGCCGTGTTTGAAGATTTGTTTCGCGTCTTAAGTGAATAAGTAATTAAAAAAAGATTCATTTACCAAAAAAATAGCGGTAGAGGGTTAACCCTCTACCGCTAATCTGTTATTGCGCTGCTTGTCGACGCTCCATTTGTTGCCAGCTGATATATCCGTAAATGTCGTTAACCAAAAAAGCGATAAAGCAAACAACGACTGAGATATATTTTACATCCTGAACGCTTGCCATGATCCATAAAACAATTAAAACAATATCGTTGGCAGCGTAAGCCAAAGCAAACGCAGCACACCTGCGAAAGGTTAAATATACGGCGATAAAACTGGTTGTTACAGAGAGCGTGCTGGGAATCATATTGGCTGTATGAAAGTGGCTTAATATAAAATAGAACACCACTGTGACAATCACGGTCAAAATCCACATCAGGAGTTGCTCTTTTTTGCTGATGTTATTTACCTTAACTTCCGCCTTGTTTCCGTTAAACGGATTGCGAAGCCAAGAAACAAGCGCAAACAACGCCATGGGCATAGTCATGCCAAGATAGGTGATCATTTCGCCGTAATAGGCAAAGGAATAAGAAATGATACCGTAAAGCAAACTGAAAGCAATCATTAAAAATTGCCCAAACGGATTCCCTTTTGCGTTAAAAATCAAGGAGGTAACACCAATAATCGAGGCGGCAAGGGTTAGATAATTGGTTCGATCGTAGGTGATAAAGGAGGCAAAAATTGCCATTACCGATAATGACCACAACGTGATCTCGCGTTTAGAAAAATAGGTTAAGCGTTTTCCCATAGCACCCTCCAAAAAAGAAACATCCGCATACACATCTTCTAAGACCTAACGATGTGTAAACGAATGCGAACGCATTTCACTACCCGGTGGCAGTAATTCTTTGGTTTTTTTAATGATAGCATAAAATGAGAAAAAACACAAGAAAAATTAAAAACAAATGTGGCATAACTTGAAACAAGCAGAAGGTACGTTGTGGAGACGACCGATCGGCAGTGTTCACAGATTATTCATCGATTATTTACAATTTGTTCATCATTCATTTGGGGGATAATGATATACTTTTGTCCAAGGAAGTGATCATATGAAACTTTTGAGACGATTGGCTTTTTTGTTGGCGGGGGTAATGTTGCTTGTCTCTTGCAGTGAACAGGTGCAACTGGAAACGCCCGCCGATTCTGCACAACCAAACAAAGCGATGGAAGCGGTAGCGATCGTGTTAAACGACCAAACCGTTACGGTAGACGGTGAGGCGATCGGGAGCAATGCCGCCGAAGCGGTATATAAAGCAAACGACATTGTGTACTACGAATCGGACAAGGATTTTACCTATGGTGAAGGTACGGCAGAGGATGCACACACCGCTTGGCAGGCCGCCGAGCACACGGTGGTGCATATCAACCAAGCGGGCACTTATCGGGTGTCGGGTAAACTGTCAAAGGGACAAATTGCGGTGGATTTGGGCGAAAATGCATCCCAAGACCCCCAAGCGGTGGTTACTTTGATTTTAGACGGTGTCGATCTTACTTGTGAAGTGGCTCCCGCTGTGATTTTTTATAACGTGTATGAGTGTGGCAATACCGAAAATCCTACCAAAGACGTCGATACTACCAACGTGGGTGCTCAGGTGATTCTGGTCGACGGAACACAAAATACCGTGCGAGGATCATACGTGGCAAGAATTTACAAGCCGGACACCGTAGTGTTAAATCAAGAGGGAACAGCGGTAGAGGATGCCAAGAAATGGCACAAGTATGACGGAGCGTTTTATTCCAAAATGTCCATGACGATCAGCGGCGAAACCGAAAATAACGGTCAGTTGGCTATTTATGCCGAAAACGAAGGATTAGACAGTGAAATGCACCTAACCATTAACAGCGGAATTATCAATATTTTTTCGGGAAATGATGGAATCAATACCAATGAGGACGGTGTTTCGGTAACCACGATCAACGGCGGTCAGTTAAATATTCAGGTAACGGGTGAAACCGGAGAGGGAGACGGCATTGACTCCAATGGATGGCTGGTGATCAATGGCGGTACGGTAACGGCTTGGGCTTGTTCCGACAGTGCCGATGCAGGAATCGACTCCGACATGGGCATACACATTAACGGTGGTACGGTTATGGCTTCGGGACATATGCTGGATCGTATAGAGCAAGGTGGGCAGACCTACGGGGTGTTTACCTTTGCCCAAAAGCAAAACCACGCCCAAACGATCTGTTTGCGGGATTCCTCGGGGAACGATGTCATGACTTGTTGTCCTCCCAATACGTATTCTGTTTTGCTATACAGCAGTCCGGCCTTGCAAGCGGGTGATTATACCTTGTGGAGCGGAGAACAACAATTGGCAGGTCAAGCAGGCGGAACGTTTGGTAACATGGGAATGCCGCCCGAAGGCATACAGCCGCCCCAAGGCATGCAACCACCTGAAGGCGCGCAACCACCCGATGGGCTGCAACCGCCCGATGGGATGGAGCCGCCAAACGGCAACCATAAGCCAAACGGACAAACAAACGGCAGCCAAGATGCTTCGAATACCTTTACCATGGTTCAAGGAGGCAATCAATTCAGCGGAATATCATTGGCAACACAATAAAACAAAATCGGCAGACACAAACTCGTGTCTGCCGATTGGTTTTATGTAAGGTTACATGCTAACCGTAAAGGGTTCCAAGTACAAACTACCGTCTTGTCCCGAAACACGAATGGCACAAAATACGGTTTTTCCGGTGGTGTCAACATAGCATATGCCACGGTTGGCGGTAGCGTCGTTGATATAGGTCTGCACACAAAATGGGGTGTTGGCATCTAACTGCTCTACCGTGTGCAACACCTGCTCGACCCGCAAAACTTCGCTTTCGTCCAGCGCTAACCATTTCAGCTGGGTAATGGGTTGATCGGTGGCAATGCTCACATACCAGATTGCCGCCAAGTCGGTGTCGGCATAGCGATAAGCTGCGGCGGAAAATTCGTCGGCATCGGTTACGGTAACGGTAATCGTGGCGGGAGTAGCGGTATCATTGGGGGTGCTTGAAAGGGTTGCATCGGGAATTGAAACAGGGGGAATACTGACCGTTTGCGAGGCGGGAGAAGAGGGAGCGGGTTGTGTGGATTGTGTGCCGCACGAGCACAACGACATAAGCATTGCGACCAATAAGGTGGCGGTAACGAAAAAAGCAGATCTCATTGTTTTTTCTCCTTTCTAAAGAACCGTTTCATATACAACAATAAAAATATGCCCATCAAGGGGAACAAGGCGGCCAGCAACATACCGGCTTTCATACCAACTTGTTCGGGGGTCATGGCAAGGGTGTTGCCCAAAGCGGTTGCCCATGAAGAGGCAGAAACCCAGTCTACTACCGACCCCAACAATTGAGGAGCGACCGAAGCCCCCAGGTCACCGCCTGCCGCCATCAAGGCATAAGCGGCAACCCCCGGATGAAGGATCTTTTCTTCCATAAAAATCAAGGTGCCGGGCCATAGCATAGAAGTACACAAGCCGGTGAATACACAGGCGATCAAAGGCAAGATCACGCCGGTAGACAAGCCGGCAACCAAATAACACAACACGGCGCCGATCATGCCGAGCAATAAAATTTTTCCTATATTTTTGCCGTATTTGGCATATAGGGTGCGTCCCAATCCCAACAGTACCGCAAACAGAGCCAAACCCACAATATCACCGACCGATTTGGAAATGTCCAGTGCGGTTTCCAAATATCCCGAGATCCAGTTGGTCATGGAGTTTTCGGCGGCGCTACCCAAAAAGATACATCCCACGCAAAGCAAAAGTCCCGTTTTGCGACCCTGCGGCTTGGCTTGATCGGGGGCGTTGGCAAGATTTAGGTCGGGTATGGGAGACAGACAAAAGAAAACACAAGAAAAAATCGGTACAGCCGCCCAAAACAGGGTGAGATACACCCAGTTTTGCGAGCCGAATAAGGCGAAAAACAGAGAACTGATCAGTACCACCGACAGTACCCCGTAGGCATATAGCGAATGCAAGGTGCTCATGTCCCGACCGGGGTCATCGGAAGGAAGCGCCGCCACCAAGGGACTGAGCAGAACCTCGCACAGACCGGAGGCAATGGAAAAAATTACCGTACCGACCAAAAGCCCCATATACACAGCATTGGGGAACAAATAGGGGGAAAGGGCATAAATCGTAAGACCGGTGGCGGTGACCAACGGCATGATTCGTATAATGGTTTTTATGGGAAATTTGTTTGCCCATACCGTAAATACCAAGTCGACCAGCAGTTGGGTACAAAAGTTGGTCAGTACCAAGGTGCCAAGCAGGGTGTAAGAGATTCCGTAGGTTTGCCGAAAGGTGACAAACAGCATAGGGGGCAAACAAAACACCGAGGACATGGCAAGATAGGCAAAATAACAAGCATATTTGGTACGACGATATGACATCGGTATCGCTCCTTGCAATCAAAAATCCCCCTCATTATACCCCACAAGGACAAAAAGTCAAGGGTGGGTTATCCCCCGAAAAAGTATGCAGGTAAGGTTGTATCAAACAAGGCGTAGCATTCCAAGGCATCGCCGTTGCCGCGATACCAGTCAGACAATTCTTCCGGTAGGTCGCTGAGCGGTGTGCCCGGTTTGCACAAGGTAAATTCTTTACCACCGCTAATGCCGTTTGCTTCGGCGGCGATATAACGGACACCATCTTCCTCCCATTCGGTGTCGGGCTGTTTTTGATAGGTCAAGGTGTCTAAGGTCAAGCGGTAGGTGTTTTCATCTGCTTCCTGTATATCAACAAATTTACCGCTAAATTCGCTGATGTAGGTTTCATCGGAATTGTAGTCGCTGAAATTTCCCGTGAACGTGCCGTCGTCGTGTAGGGTAAGCTGGGTGCGCCAACCGCCTACCCCGCTGGAAAAACTGAATTCCGTTTGTTCCAAATCGGCAGGGAGTACCGTTTTGACCTCGGAGGAGGGCGGTGTGACCGAAACTTCAGGGGTAGAGGCAGGTGCTTGCGGTTGGGGTTGGGAACTACACCCAAACAAGCCCACCGTTAAAGCCAAAAGACAAATAAAAAGTAACGATTTTTTCATAAATAGCCCTCCATGGTAAATGATAACTCTACCGAGTTTCTGTATTTAGTATACAGGAGTTTTTGGGTATAGTAAAGTTACAAAGTTGTAACCTGAGATTACAATTTTGTAACCAAATGGTTATGAAGGCGGGTGTTGTATGGACAATTATTATCCTCGTATCAAAGATTTGCGAGAAGATCGTGATATGACACAACCTATATTTTAGGACTGACCGATCAACCGAAATAACAACCGTATAATCCTCTCTTTGTTTGGTACACTATGGGCAAAGGGAGGAATTTTTTATGGCACATCGATTGGGAAAATACACGTTGGCATTTGACCGCCCGCCGCGGGTGATATCCTTTGCCGCCGTGGGAGGAAAAAAAGAAGGAGAAGGACCGTTGGGCAATGCCTTTGACCGCATATTTACAGATGCTTATTTGGGAAAGGATTCTTTTGAAGAAGCCGAAAGTGAGTTGCAACGGCAAGCCTTGACCATTGCCATGTCCAAGGGAGAAATAACACCCGACAAGGTGCAATACCTGTTTGCGGGCGATCTGCTGAATCAATGTGTGGGCAGTACCATGGGGGTGGGTAGCTTCGGTATTCCCCAGGTGGGAATTTACGGGGCGTGTTCTACCATGGCGCTGGGGCTGGTTATGGCAAGCGGTTTTGTGGAAGGGGGATTGGCGCAAACGGTAGGAGCGGTAACCTCTTCTCATTTCTGCGCCAGCGAACGGCAATTTCGCTTTCCGTTGGAATACGGTGGGCAACGTCCCCAAACCGCAGGGTGGACCGCCACCGCGTCGGGGGCGTTGGTGTTGGGCGACCGCACAGCAGGGGTGGCCGTTACCCATGGAATCGTGGGGCGAGTGACCACCTTGGGTGTGACCGATGCCAATAATATGGGTGCGGCTATGGCTCCTGCCGCTGCCGATACCATTTTGCATTTTTTTGAAGATACCCATATGACCCCCGACAATTTTGATTTGATCATGACCGGCGACTTGGGCAAGGTGGGGAGTCGGTTGCTTTGTGAATTGACCCGCAAAAAGGGGTTGGAAATCTCTCATTGTCATGCTGACTGTGGGTTGAATTTGTATCACGAGCAAGAGCAAGATGTGCATGCAGGCGGTTCGGGATGCGGCTGTTGTGCGGCGGTGCTGTGCGCGCGCATTTTGCCGTCGCTGAGCAAGGGAGAGTTAAAACGGGTATTGTTTGTGGCGACCGGTTCGTTGCATTCTACCACCACGGTGCAACAAGGGTTGCCCATTTCCGGAATTGCCCATGGGGTGGTACTGTCGGCAGAATAAAAAACAAGCGTGGTACGATGTCCTTCACACGTGAAAATACGATTAAGGAACCCCCTGTGCTAAGTGGCACAGGGGGTTCCTTGGTTGATGCTGAGTTTACAAATCGTCGGCATCCTGTACGGGTGCTCCGCCGTCGGCAGGGTTTCCGGTATAACTGCCCAACGGATCGGTTTTGGGGTCTTTCATTTGCTGAAAGGGCGCATCGGTGGGGAATTGATACTGGTTACTTTGATTGTTTGCTTGTCCTTTTTTGTTCTTTTTCATTGTGATTTACCTCATTTGTTCATAAATTGCGAAATCGAGTGCGATTTCGCCTATTCATAGTATGAGCAAAATCAAGAAATTTAATCGAAGTCGGTTTTAGGTCTTGTATTTTTGTCAATATTTTAGTATAATAACTATAATTATCATAGGAGTGGTATGTAATGCAATTGATTTCTTTGTTGAGCGACGGAGATTACTTGGGCGCCGTTGCATTTGTTTTTAGCGCGGCGATGGTAATTTTTTTGGTGTTGCCCTTTCACGAATACGCCCATGCTTTTGCAGCAAACAAATTAGGTGACCCTACCGCACGGTATCAGGGACGGTTGTCCCTGAATCCCATGCGTCACATCGACTGGTTTGGTGCGGTGCTGATCATGGTGGCGGGATTTGGCTGGGCAAAACCGGTACCGGTCAATACTCGTTACTTTAAACGTCCTAAATGGGGTATGGCGTTTACTGCTTTGGCAGGGCCTGTTTCCAATCTGCTTATGGCGCTTGTGGCATTGCTTTTGAAAAACACCGTACTTACCATTGGGGTAAACACCGAAACGATGTTTGCTTTGAGTGGTGACGTAGTGGGGTACATTGGCAACCAGACCGAATCTTTGATCGTTTACTTTTTCTATCTCTTTTTCATGTTTCTTGCAGTCATCAACGTGGCGTTGGCGGTGTTTAATTTGTTGCCTATTCCGCCTTTGGACGGTTCTCGCTTGCTGACCGCCTTTTTGCCCAATCGTCTGTATTATACCATTATGCAATATGAGCAATACATTATGATGGGGTTGTTTGTACTGATTTTTATGGGCCTGTTGGACGGACCGCTGATGTTTTTACGTAGCGGCGTGTTGGATGTGTTAGACACATTGGCAGATTTGCCCTTTGGGTATTAAAACCAAAAAGTTTGTTCGGTAAGGAGGTGCAACTGTGGAACAAGGTCTTTCGTTTAAATTAGAGGTGTTTGAAGGTCCGTTGGACCTGTTGTTGCACCTGATTGCCAAAAATAAATTGAATATTTACGACATTTCCATATGTGAGTTGTTGGAACAGTATATGGAACATATTCACGCTTGGCAGGAACAAAATATGGAGATTGCCAGCGAGTTTTTGGAAATGGCCTCTCGTCTGGTATATATTAAGTCGGCATCGTTGTTGCCCAAACCGGAAGAAGCTGAGCAACTGACCGACCAATTGGCAGGAGAATTGTTAGAATACCAAACTTGCCGTCAATTGGCGGCTATGCTGGCAGAACGTACCGAAGGGTTTGACCGCATGGTGCGGGAACCTGCCAAGGTGGAGCCGGATCAAACCTATTTGCTTACCCACGAACCGCCCTTGTTGGTGCATTATTATTTGGCGGCGGTGGGCAGAGGGTTGCGGCGATTGCCACCGCCCGAAACCCATTTTACTCCTTTGGTCAAAAAGACGGTGATTTCGGTTTCGTCTCGGATTGTGTATGTATTGCGTCATTTGTTTGGCGGTAAAAAAATGCATTTAAAAAGTTTGTTTTCCCGTTCAAACGGGCGTTCTGAATCGGTAGCCACCTTTTTGGCGGTGTTGGAATTGATTCGCGAACGACGGATCTATTTGGACGAGGAGGAACAGCTGGCTATGGTGGAAGGAGAGGAAAATCAATGAACAAGCAGGACTATATCCCCGCCATAGAGGCGTTGCTGTTTGCCGGTGGAGAGCCGGTGGAATTGGGTAAGATCGCAGGGGCACTGGAGATCACGGTTGCCGAAGCCAAAGATGCGATCGACCGCCTGAAAAAACGTATGGAAGAGCAAAACAGCGGTTTGGCGATCGTGGCGTTGGACGACTGTTATCAAATGACCACCAAACCCGCTTATATCGGACCGATTCGCAAGCTTTCTCAAATGCGGCGCAATACCCCGCTTTCACAAGCGGCCTTTGAAGTGCTGTCGGTAATTGCTTACAACCAACCGGTCACCAAGGCTTATGTAGAACAGGTGCGGGGGGTGGATTGCTCCGGGGTGATCGGTTCTTTGTCTGCCAAGGGGTTGATTGAAGAATGCGGCCGTTTGGATTTGCCGGGACGTCCTCTTTTGTACGGCACTACCAAACATTTTTTGCGGTGCTTTTCCTTGACTTCGTTGGAGGATTTGCCACCCATTCCCCAACCGGAACAAGAACAATCCGGTTTTGTAGGCGACCGTGACGCACAAAAAGATGTGCTGGAAACCAAAATGGAGGATTTCGTAGCAGAGGAGTAATCCTATGTGGATCTATATTGTATTGGCAATCGTGGGGTTGATCGTTTTGCTGTTGCTTTGCCCGGTGGTGATTCGGGTTCGTTATGAGCAAGACGAGTTAAAGGCAGATGCCCGCTATTTGTTTTTTCGCTCTCCCTTGTTGGGGGGAAAAAAGAAACCGAAAAAAAAGCCGAAAAAAGGAAGAATTAAAACCAATATCGTTACCCAAAAAACCAGCGTAAGTGCATGGAGTGAACTGCGCAAGCAAATGGGTACGGTGGAAACGGTTAAGCTGATGATTTCTTCTACCGTAACCTTTTTTCAGTCGATCTTGCGCCTGCTCAAAGGTGCCAAGGTACGGCATTTGGAATTGGAAATTCGAGTTACCGGAGAAGATGCGGCGGCCGCCGCTATCAATTACGGTGAAGTATGTGCCGTGCTGTATCCTTTTTTGGGAGCGGTGGGGAATCATATGAAATTGATACGGCCGAATCTCAATTTGTATTGTGATTACGAGGGGGACAAGCCGTTGGTACAGGGCAAAGCCAAGATCTATATTCCGCTTTATCACGTGGTGGGAACCGCGTTCTACAATATAAAACAAATGGTATCAAAACAACTTTAAGAGGAGGAAATATACAATGAACGAACAAACCAATCAAGTACCCGCACAACAAAAAGGAAAATTAAAGGTGGGCACCATTTTAGACGTGACCGTAGAAAAAATGCGCGCCATGGCCGATGCCAGCACCATTATAGGGGATCCTATTGTCGTAGACGGTATTACCATGATTCCCGTGTCCAAAGTGACCTATGGTTTTGCTTCGGGCGGCAGCGACTTTGCCTCTAAAAAAGCGGCACATCCTTTGTTTGCCGGTGGCGGCGGTG
The DNA here is from genome assembly GCA_045661365.1 of Acutalibacteraceae bacterium. Lineage (GTDB taxonomy): Bacteria > Bacillota > Clostridia > Oscillospirales > Acutalibacteraceae > UMGS1484. Next base: position 23,314 of record JAZRFL010000126.1, read on the forward strand.
GCGGTATGACCGTAACTCCCGTAGCGTTTATGGTGGTGGCCGACGGCGAGGTTAAATTGCTGAACATTCAACCTACCAATACTCCTTTGGGCGCGGCAGAACGAGCCATTACCATGGCACCCGAATTGATCGAACAAATTAAAAAGCTGTTCCAAAAGGACAAAAAAGAAACCGCCGAATAAGTACGGCGACCCAATATGGAAAAAGGGGGCCAAACAATGAAAGAAGCATTGCATTGTCACGATGACTCTGACATGAAAATTGTGGGGGAACACCCCAAAAAAGTTTTACAAGAAGATGAGGTCAGCAAAACCCTGGATGAAATGAGAAGCATTCGCGAAAAAGGATTGTTGTTGCAAGCACAGCAGGTGGGCGATCACATGGCGGCATTTACCGCAGATTTGAAAAGCGAAACGGCCAATCCGCAATTGCTTGATCAACAATTGTGGTTATGCGTGTTTGCGGTGACCGTAGGGTGCGAAAGCTGTGTGCACAATGCGACCACTGCACGGGCGGTGCTCAATGCATTTCATGACCGTTTTCGTGCTTTGTGTCCCGATGCTTATGAAGATTCGGGGTACTCTATTGCCATGTCATTTTATTATTTGGCGGTGCGTAGCGTGAGCGATTCTCTTGCCGAAATGGGCAAAACCTTTGCCATGCTTTGCGGAAATGAAGCTGACCAATCGTTGCAACAATTGGGGAAAGAAACCTTTGATCGGTGCATTGCTCGCATGGAACAATTGTGCCAACCCTTAAACCAAGAGGTATAACTATGGAAAAAGAACAAACTCAAGTTGCGGACAAGCAACAACGCAATTACACCAAAGCTCGCCGCATTTCGTTGGTTTTCGTGGTGATCATAGGAGCAATTTTGATAGCCATGTTATATGGCATTTTGTCTACTCCTTATGACTCGGGACTGCTGATCGGTACGGCACTCAGCGGCAATAACCAATACGGCGGTAAAGTGGTAGCCTCTAACGATTACCTGTTTTACGTGCATGAGGGCAAGGTGATCCAGCAATCCAAAGACTCCGGGGACAAAAAAATCATATACGAAGGCGACGTTTCTTACCTAAATCCGTATGACGGTTGGTTGTATTTTGTGGAAGAGGGCGCCATTTGGCGCATTGCCTATTACGGCGGACAAAAGGTGCAGATCGGTACGGCAGACAAGGTTTCCTTGATGAGTGTCAACGGCTTGTGGGTCTATTATTTGCAACAAGACGGCACCATTGGCAAGGTGCGAAGCGACGGACAAGAGCAACGAGCCATTACCGACGGAAGCATTGCTTTTACTGCCTTTGAATCAGCAAATCGCATTTTGCTTGCCACCGACGGTAAAAACATTTACCAAATGAAAACCGACGGTGCCGATTGCAAGGTGTTGGTAAAGGGTAGTAATATTACCCGCATGCTCTATACCTTAGACAATTTGTTTTACTGTGACAACGGTCAGATCAAATTGATCAAATCGGTGGAAGCGGGACAGGACGACGGTACTACCTTTGACGGCGTTTCGGCAGAAATTTTTACCTACGACGTGGATCACAATGGCCGCGACCAACTGATTTATGTAAAAGACGGTCAGCTGAAAGTCAGAAAGCTTCGCACGATTATTCATCCTGATGAGGAAGAATATATACTGGCTCATGTTTCGGATATTGCAGATTTGTATTATATTAATGATAGTCGCAACCCCAACATGGATTTGTATTATCACGACACGGCGGGCAAGCTGTATCACATGTATATCAGCGAAGTGGAAAAAGGATTTGAAACCGAAACCACATTGGTGAAATAAAAAAATTGCAAATTGTGGTTGACAAATGGTCGGTCTTTCCAGTATAATAGTGTTTACTGTATGTTGGGCGGTTATGCCGTGTCGACATATTGACAAAAATGTTTATTATTGATTATCCTTGAAAGGAGTTGTTTTTCATGCTGAGAACTTATCAACCCAAAAAACGTCATCGCAGTCGTGTACACGGGTTCCGTGCCAGAATGAGCACTGCCAACGGCCGCAAAGTTTTGGCTCGTCGCAGAGCACGTGGCCGCAAGGTATTGAGCGCCTAATTGGTGCTTCTTGCAATTTCGGCAGGAAACAGGAGAGTCTTACGTTGACGAAACCGGCGGTATTAAATGAAAACAAGGATTTCCGCAGGCTGTATGGCCGCGGCAAATCGCGCGTGCATCCTGCACTGGTTACTTATGTGATGAAAAACCGTGCGGGTTGTTGCCGTATTGGTATTACTACCTCTAAAAAGATCGGAAATGCGGTAGAGCGCAACCGTGCTCGCCGTGTGATTCGAGAGGCATATCGGCAACTGTTGCCCACGATCCATGGGCAATATGATTTGGTTTTTGTGGCGCGCACCCGTACGGTCCACCTGAAAAGCAGTCAAATTCAAACCGTCATGGCGGCGCATCTTACCGAATTGGGAGTGACAGCGCCGTGAAACGTGTAATGATCTTATTCATTCGCTTTTATCAAAAGTGTATTTCGCCGCTTACGCCGCCTTGCTGTCGGTTTGAGCCTACTTGTTCCGCTTATGCGGTACAAGCATTGGAGCGATTTGGCTTTTTTCGGGGTATGTATCTTGCTATTCGCCGCTTCTTTCGTTGCAACCCATGGCACGAAGGAGGCTATGACCCTGTTCCTGCGAGCTGGAACGATGTGAAACGGAGGAAATAACATGTTTGATTGGATTTATTCCGGCATGGGCTGGATTCTGAGACAGATTTACGAATTGTTGAATCAAATCGGGATCGGTTACTATGCCTTGGCGATTTTGTTGTTTACGATTTTGGTCACCGTGGTTTTCCTGCCGCTTACCATGAAACAGCAACGTGCTTCTGCCAAACAGGCAAGTCTGCGCCCCAAATTGGAAGCACTGAAAGAAAAATGCGGTGATGACCAACGTCGTTACCAAACCGAAATGCAGGCACTTTACAGAAAAGAAAACGTCAGCATGATGGGCGGTTGTTGGACCATGTTGGTTCGGTTGCCCTTTTTGTGGGGCGTGTGGATGGCGATCCGCAGCCCGCTGACTTACATTTTGGGAATTGAAAAAACTGTCATTGACAATGCGGCAACAGCACTGAAAATTGCCGAGAATGCAGCCGATAAGGAATTGATCATTGTACAAAAGATCAATGAATTGGGCGCAGGATTTGACGGTCTGAAAGATCAAGTGCTGGGTATGAATTTTAACCTGTTTGGGTTGAATTTGACTGAAATTCCAACCTTCTCCTTGAATTTCAGCACAGTCGATTGGATTTGGTTGATTCCCATTTTGTCTTTTGCTACCGCTATGCTTTCGTCGGTAGTAACCATGAATATGCAAAAGAAAACCAACCCGCAAGCCGGTAACATGGGTTGCATGATGTTGGGTATGCCTATTATCTCGTTGGTCATTGCGTTTGGTATGCCGGGCGCTGTAGGTTTTTACTGGGCCTGCTCCAACTTGGTCAACATGGTAGTTCAAATTTGTATGAACAAATATTACGGTCCTCATACCGTATTGGCAAAAGATGCCGCAAAAACCGTTGCGGTGCGCAAGGGAAAAGAACTTGCATTAAAAGAACAACAGTGAGGTGTTTAACCGTTGGTAAGAGAAGTGATTGCGACCGGCGCTGATGTAGCCGAAGCAAATGAAAAAGCTCGTGCCATGTTGGGCGACAGTATTCCCGAAAATGTGGACATACTGTTTGAAACCTTGGAACTGCCCAAGAAAAAGATTTTGGGTCTGTTTGGCGGTTGCCCTGCCAAAGTGCGTGCGTACTATGAAATTCCCGATAACAAACCTGTAAAAAAGGTCGAAAAATATGAACGGTCGGACAAAAAACCCGCCAAAAACAACAAAGGCGCTAAACCCGCCAAAACCGAAAAACCAAAAGTAGAAAACAAACCCGAAAAATCCGAAAAGACCGAACAGCCTCAAGAAACGGCAAAACCCAAGGCAGAGCTCTTGCCGGTAGAAGATGCCGACAAAAAAGCCACGGTAGATACAGGGGTTGCTTTTGTACAAGCGGTGCTGGGGAAAATGGATATTGAAGCCAAGGTTACCGGCGGTCAAATAGACGGTAATTTGGCAATCATGCTGGAGGGGGAACACCTGGGGGCGATCGTGGGTCGTCGCGGTGAAACCTTGGA